>CALMGN010000230.1 GCA_937863605.1 uncultured Anaerolineaceae bacterium | reverse complement strand
TGATTAGTAGCGCTCGCTTTCCTCTTCCATGAACGGGAACTCCATCTGGCTGAACCGGAGCCGTTCGATATGCGCAGCGAAAATCGTGTCAGCCCGCAGGCCGCTGCGCCAGGACTTCACCTTCGCGAATAAGGCTTGGACCTCCGCAATCAAGTCGGCACCCGTTGCCATTTTGGTCCACCACACCGCCTGGGCGGCATAGGTGACCACATTGCGCGGTTCGATGCGGTCGAAATCGTCAAAAAACCAGCCGCAAGACGTGAACATGCGCTGTTTATTTAGCTGCGCTCGCAGCAAATAATCAACGCGCACCAACGTCTCTTCATCCAGATCCATTGAGCAAGCCGACTGGATCAGTTCCTTAAGCGGGATTTTGCCGTGCAGCACATGTATAAACGAAAATAGCAATTGCCACGGGTCCTGACAGTAAGGCCGCAGGGTCTGAAGATAGATATCGTCCAGCCGAGCGCCAAGTTGATCCATGGCCTGGCGTAAGGTGGATTTCCAGTCCCCAGCCGGGCCGCACGGACAGGCTTCCTTCCAACGGGCAATGCCGTGGTGGCAAGACCAGGAAGTATTTGGGAGTATTTTTATGGTTTTCACCGGCGGATGCGCTTTTAGCCACAAGCCGGGGTAGGTAAAATCAGCCACATCCAGGTTGTGGGGCGAATGGTATAAGTAGGATAGGAATTTATCGCGGAACTGCTGGTGGTGGCCGTACAGTTCGCCATCGGATGCAATCGTGACCAGTTCTCTGGCTTCGGGGTGGCTGCCATTGAACAGGAAACGCGGTTGCAGCACGTCCTGGAGGAAATGGTCAGCGTTGGTGGTCGCTGACGGGTCAAAGCTGACGCGCATGCTCAACTCAGCGTCGTAGAAAAAGACCGCAATCCGTTTGTTACCAGGTAAGTCCACCCAGTAGGGTTGGTTGACATCCAGCTTATTCGTGTCCGCCTGCCAGGGCGCCAGGATGGTGAACTCGATGCCGGCTTCAGCCGCCACCAGTAGCGTCTCTTCGTCCACCGCCGCCTCTGGCAGCCACATTCCGCTCGGGCGGTGCCCAAAGCGGTGTTCAAAGTCGGCTATTCCCCACAATATCTGGGTTTTTTTGTCATGCAGGGCTGCCAGCGGCAGGATGGTGTGATGATAAGGCTGCGCCATCCCGTTGCCAACCCCGTTGCGTTGAAAATTCTTGCGCTCCTGGTTGATGATCTTGGAGACCGTGATCGGATCATGCGAGATCATCCAGTTGAACAGGGTCGGCCCGATATCAAAACTGATCCACTCGAAGTTCCCCAGGTCGGCGTTCGGCCGGTAACACTGGTCATGGACCCTTTCGTTCCAGTCGTGGTATGGAAAAGCTCCGTCCTCCCGTGGAATCAGGCCGGTAGTCGGATCCTCGCGGACCGGTTGGTAGAAATGTCCATGAATAGTTACAGCGCGTTTACCCATAGGTTATATCAGGCCCTTTTTCAGGGCTTGTTGTCCTTTTCGATATACCAAATAATTTAATTGCGAATGAAATCGTGCCGGTAAAATGCCAAACAAACGCGGCAAGGTATCCAGATTGGTGGTGCGGTCAGCCGCCAAATAATCCAACATGAAAACCGATATGGGTAAACGGACAAATTGCTCGAGCATTAAACTACCCATCCGCAGGTATGGCGGCGAAAACGGGGTGAGCAGCCGCCGCACGTTAATTTTGTCCATGATGATCTCGACCACCTGCCGGAAAGTCATGGCCTCGCTGCCGCCAACGGAAATCACCTGGTTGAGCATGGCAGGCGAATCCATAGCAATCAGCAGGCTCGCGACCAAATCTTCCACCCACAACGGCTGAACCAGCCCGGAGCCGTCCCCTGGCAGCAGAAAAGGTCCTGGCCAGGAACGCAGTAACCGCGCAATTCCGGTGGTGAACTGGTCGCCCGGGCCAAAAACAACGCTTGTGCGAAAGATGGTGTACGGCACACCGGATTTAATTATGGCATGCTCGGCCAGCCCCTTGGCTTTAAACACCGGGTAAGCTGAATTCTGATCAGCGCCAAGATGACTGACGAACAGGATGCGCTGCACCCCGGCCTGCTCAGCCGCATTGACCAGAACCTGCGTGCCTTGGATATCCACTTCCTGTAACCGGGCGCGTGAACTGTGGCGCTCATTTCCGGCCAGGTGAAAGACCGTATCCACACCGCGCAATGCTGCGCGTAAACTACGCTCATCGAGCATGCTGGAGACCGCTGCTTCCACTGAAATCCCCCGTGGCAATTGTGGAGACGATTTTGACGGTCTGAGTAATGTGCGAACTTCCTGGCCGCTGGAAATTAAGTGACGCACCAGCGTCCGGCCAATGAAGCCCGTTCCTCCGGTAACTAATATCATAAACGGGTGAATTATAGCAGGTTTCGCCGGAAACCTTCCAACTGCCGGACTGTAAGTTTGACTCTGGTTTGTGGCATGTTTCTTGTAACATTACCGGCACACGCAAATCGTAAATAATTATTCAGGGATTGAACAAAATGACCAACCAGGAAAATCGCAGCTCACTTTCGCAGCCTTTTACGCAAACCGGCCGCCTTGGTTTCCATTATTTTCCCGATACCTTGCACTACACCGAGCGAGATCTACAACTCTGGCTGCCTATTTTGGTCGAGATGGGGGCTAATTGGCTGGTCATCCGTTCCGATACAGACCGTGCAATTCCTGAAAGTTTCATCACCACCTTGAAACAGGCTGGGATCAACCCATTCATCCAGTTTAATCTGCCGCTTGGCAACCCGCCCGTCATGGATGAACTCAGCCCGTTGATCGAGTCTTACATACACTGGGGTGCCATGCACATCCAGTTCTATGACCGGCCGAATCTTCGTTCTTCCTGGCCGGCTGGCGGCTGGACGCAGCAAGACCTGGTGGAACGCTTCCTCGACCGCTTTCTGCCATTGGCAGACCTGGTAGCCCGGGCCAATGCTGTTCCGGTGATGCCTGCCTTTGAACCTGGCGGCGACTTCTGGGACACAGCCTTCCTGCGCAGTGCACTGCAATCCATTGAACGCCGCGGCATGACCAACGTCCTCAGCAAACTCGCCCTGGGCGCTTACGCCTGGACCTATCGCCGCTCGATCGATTGGGGCGCTGGCGGCCCGGAATACTGGCCTGACTCCCGGCCGTATTTCACCCCTTCCTCTTCGCAAGATCAACGCGGCTTCCGTATCTACCAGTGGTACCAGGCAGTCGCTGAGGCAGCGCTGCAGCGCCCATGCCCGGTTTTCCTGCTTCAGGCCGGCCTGCCCGCCCACCCTGACCGCATCAAATCGGACGAATTGGCTTCTGGCGAACAGGCTGCGGTGGTTAAAGCACTCTACACCTGGGTCACCGGCAAGGAGTTGGTTTTCGAAAAAGGCATCGAAACGTTGCCCCCGCCGCAGTTGGATATGCCCGAAGAAGTCGAAGCGTGCAATTTCTGGCTGCTTTCCGCTGCCAAGCAAAGCCCGTACCGCGACCAGGCCTGGTTCCATGAGGGTCACCCTCACCTGCCGCACACCCAATCGATTGCTAAAAACATCACTTTGCCGGCTGCGGACGCCTTCGTCAACCCGACGATATCCAATGACACCGTTTTCAAACGCATTCAGCACCCGATTTCGCACTACATTCTGCTGGCGAATAACCAACACGGCGGTTGGGAAACACAGTTGGCGCGAATGCTGCCCTTTATTAATAAGAACCACCCTACCATCGGGTTTTCTGTTGAGGAAGCCGCTCTGGCAGGCAAAATCACCATCATCGGCAAATCGCCATACATAACCGCTGACACTCTGGCCCGCCTCACCCGCGCCGGGTGCCAGGTCGAGCAAATTGGCGATGATGGCACAAATCTTGCATATTAGTACCCCAGAGAGGTGACCCATGAACCTGACGATCAACGGTACTTCACAGACGAACACCCCCGCAACCGCTGGCAAACCGGTCCTGAAAGTGATCGGCCTGGGCGGCGGCGGCATGAACGCTGTCAACCGCATGATTGAACTTGGCCTGACCGGCGTAGAATTTATCGCTGCCAACACGGATGCCCAAACGCTCAAAACCAGTCTGGCGCCTACCAAAATTCAACTGGGCAGCAAGCTCACCCGCGGGCTGGGCGCTGGCGGCAATCCGAGTGTCGGTGAAGCAGCCGCTGAAGAGAGCTACCGCGAGCTGAATCAGGCTCTGGCTGGAGCGGACATGGTTTTCCTCACCGCTGGCATGGGCGGCGGCACCGGTACTGGCGCCATCTCCATCGCAGCCCGCGTTGCACGTTCATTGGGTGCTGTCACCGTCGCCGTGGTCACCACGCCGTTTATGTTCGAAATCGGCAAACGCCAGGTCAACGCACGCGAGGGTTTAGCCCGGCTGCGCCCTTATACCGACACCCTCATCACCATCCCCAACGACCGTCTGCTCAAAGTCGCTCCGCGCGACCTGCCGTTGGAAATGGCTTTCCGCCTGGCCGACGACGTTTTACGCCAGGGTATCCAGGGCATTTCGGAATTGATCACGGAGACCGGCCTGATCAACGTAGATTTCTCCCACATTCGCAATATTATGCAGTCCGGCGGCGGTTCACTGCTCTCAATCGGCATTGGCCAGGGCGAACGCAAAGCCCAAAAAGCCATCGAGCACGCACTGAACCACCCGCTGCTTGAGTCGATCAACCTGGCGCATGCCAGCAGTATCCTGGTTAACTTTACAGCCGGCGCGGACCTGACCTTCAATGAGGTAATCGAAGCCCTGAATGACTTGCAGGAAAAGACCAATAATCAGGCTGAGATCATCCCCGGCGTCATTAATGATCCTCGCATGGGCGACCGCGTCCAGGTCATTATGATCCTGACCGGCCTTGGGGCAACCCCGGTCGAGGTTTCATCCTTCCAAAGGCGGGCTGCCAATCACAGCCCGGAGACCAGCAGCATGCCGCTGCCAGTCGAAGGATTGCAGACCGAAGGGCGGGTCATGGAAGTGGCTTCCATGCGCAACGACCTGGACATCCCCGCTTTCTTACGCCGCCGCGTTCGTTAAAACAGGAGCACAAAATGGATGCTAAGACTATTTCGGCCGTATGCAAACAGGTTTACGCAAAATTTCCTGAAGTCGACGGCGCAAAACCAAAAGTAAAGGCTCAGACTGAAGAGACTTTTTTGATGATTTTTGAAGGCACTGGCACAACCGCCAGCGGGGCTTCGATCCGCCGCACCGTCCGGGCAATTGTCAATGTCAACGGCAAAATTACCAAACTCACCACTTCACGCTAATCTCGAGGATTCCAATGAACGCTTCTTTCTACCGCAAAATGGAAATCGCAGCCTGGGACATGGCCATTGAATATTTGTCGAATTCGACCTCGGTGCGCAAGATCGTCAAGGAATGGTTGGCCCTCAAACAATCCCAGAAAATGGGTTTGTACGCCGCGATCATCGCCATGGGCGGCGTCTTCGGCTTCTTTCTAGGTTTCGCCATCCCGCAGTTCCTGGTCTATATCCAATAATTGAATAACATGGCCAAAATCTTGCGGTGGGTACTGATCTGCGCATTGTTGATCGGCTTCTTGCCGGTTGGGCAAGCGCAGGCTGCTCGCGGCCTTCCAGGTTCTACCGAATTTGGTTATGGAGCCTGGCTGCACCCCAACGGCGCCTACTTTGACCAGGGTTTAGCGCTGCTTCAAGACCTTGCTTTGGATTGGGTAGCCATAGAAGTCGATTGGGCATCCATGGCTGCCAGCCCGGAAGCCAGGATCAATTTTACCAAATTGGATCGCGCCGTTGCCACCGCCTCGCGCAGCGGTACCGCTGTTTTATTTAGCCTGACCAACCCGCCCGACTGGGCGATGACTCCCGTGGGACCGGATCATGCCGCGACCGCGGGATTTTTATTAACCATGAGCAAATTGTACGGCGAACAGCTATGCGCAGTCGAATTATTTCCCGGCGCCAACACGAACGCTGGCTGGCACGCCAATCCCAACCCGGCTGCTTACGCCAGCCTGTTTAAGGATGTTCGCGTTCAACTGGACGTTGGCGGCAATCCCATGCACCTCATTGCTGGTGGGCTACGTCCACTGACCACCGGGGCCTCGACGACTGATTGGAATGACCTGGATTTTCTGCGCGGCCTGTACGCCGCTGGAGCCAATGACTGGATGCCCATCCTGAGCATCCAGTTTTCCCAGATGACCGGGCACCCGCTGCAAACGACAGCCGACCCTGGAACGCCTTTACGCCATTATGAACAGGTGCGCCAGGTAATGCTGGACAACGGTCACACAACTGGCCTAATTTGGATGACACTTTTCAACGCACCTGATGGTACAATAAATGTAACCGATTCGCAATTTGCGGATAGTCAGCACCAGACCGAATGGTTGCAGCAAGCATTAATTCAGGTGCGATCTCAGTTGTACATGGGTGTCGTCTTCGCCCACAATTTGAATCCTGCTCAATCCATTCCATCCGTTTACGGTTCAGAGGCACTCGTTATCGACCGGACCTCCGTCCACCCGTTTTACTCCGTTTATAAAGCGATCATTCGGCAGACCAAACCGGATACAGGCACACCCCGACCTGGCAGACCAAAAGGTACCAGCCTTTTAAAGTGTAAAAACAAAACCTGATTATGCGGAAAATCGTCATCTTCCTGACCATCGTTGTTTTTCTTGCTTGCCTGGGATTTGGGCTTTACACCTCCTACAAGCCGGATCAAAACAAGAAGCAGGGAGAAGGCGGATATTTACCGGTTGTCACCCCGGTCTCCCAGTTCCAAAACAACTACCTGATCATTCATGTAGATAATTTGCAAGCCGATAACCCCCAACTGGTCAGTGTCTGGGGGCTGATTGCTTATTTCCCTGAACCTAAGCTCATTTTCCAGGCGCTGTATCCCATGCAAACCCCCACCAATACACAGGTGCTGGAGCGGTACAAGCTTTCCAGTCAGAAAATCCCGGATGCCGCCTGGCTGCGGGCATTGGCGGATTATAACCAGATCACCTGGGACAACTATTTTCTGGTTGACAACGAGGCTTTAAACCAACTGGGGAACTACGTGTACGGCGGCGGGATCAATCTTGACCAGCCCACCAATCCGATCAGCGCCGAACAGGCATTCATGCAAACCATGTGCGACGCCTTCGCTGCCCAGGGGAGGAATTTCCTCATCGCCTACCAGTGGAAAGATTTGATCCCGGACCATTTCCGTTCGAATGTCAGCCTTGATTTTGGACTGGTAAATACCGATAAACTCTTATCCCCAGGGCTGCCAGTTCGGTGCGAAATTTTTGGAAATTAAGCCTGCTCGTTCCGCTCAATAATTAATAAGGGGGAATACTGTCACATCCCGTAATGCGAGGCTCGTTCCCAGCTTGATTGGTGTGATATAATGCACCCGTTAAATTCAAAAAATGCACTTACAGTCAAAGAATGGAGAACTTGTGAACGAAAATATTGACCCCACCGCTGTTGCCGATGACGTCGTCGTTACGATGGAATACACCCTGACGGTGAATGGCGAAGTAATCGACTCATCGGAAGGTACAGACCCCTTAGAGTTCCTGCAAGGGTACCAGAACATCGTCCCGGGTCTGGAACGCGAATTGTATGGCATGACGGTCGGACAGAGCAAGAAAATCTCTGTATCCCCGGCTGACGGCTACGGCGAGGTGGATATGGACGCCTTCCTCGAGATCTCGCGCAGCGAGTTCCCCGATGACATTCCGCTCGAAGTTGGGGTTGAGCTCGATCTGCGCGACGAAGACGGCGAAATCATGTCTGCCACCATCACCAAGGTCGAGGGTGAAATGGTGCAACTGGACTTGAATCACCCGCTGGCCGGCGAAACCCTGGACTTCGAGGTTAAAGTAGTTGGACTGCGTACACCGACCAATGAAGAGCTGGAACACGGACATGTCCACGGGCATGACCACGACGATTATGACGAGGACTTCGACGAAGAATTTATCGACGCTGTTGACGCCGAAGACGAAGAATAATTCCTCACCTGACAGCAGCAAAAACAGACCTCGATTCCCGGGGTCTGTTTTTGTTTCTCTGAAATTTATTGTTCCGGTTACTCGGGGAAGGGCATCTTATAACGGCGCATGGCGGTATGCAAAATGGACAGAACCAGTTCTGTGTGCCCTACCCCATCCGCTGCTGCCTCGATCACAATATCGGAAATGCCAGGCGACAGACCTGGCAGCGGATTAATTTCCAGGATGTACGGCTTGTTGTTATTATGCGCGTCCAGGCGAAAATCGACCCGCGAGACGTCCAGCCCCCCGGTCACCCGGAAAGCCGCAGCTGCCAGCCAGTTGAGTTCGTCCACCATTTCCGGATCGAGCGGCGCCGGGCACAGGTAAGTCAGGTCGGCAGCCAGTTCCACCTTCAAGCGGTTGGAATACACGGTATCGGTTTCTTCATACGGCCGCAAATCCACCTCAAGCGTCGGGAAGAACCGCAGTCCAGCCTGAATGCGCGGGGCATCCAGGTTTTGTGGCAAACGGCGTCCAACCGGTCCAACCAGGTTGCCCACCATGCCAACCGTCACCTCGCGGCCTTCGATGTAGCTCTCCACCAGAACCGTTTGATGATATTTTTTAATCAGCACGTCCACTTGTTCGCGCAGTTCTACTTCGTTATGCACAATGGATTTCTTGCTCACCCCCATTCCGGTGCCTTCGCGGCTGGGTTTGACGAACAGGGGATACTTCATTTTCGGGTCGAGCGGCTCGTCAGCGCGTTCAAAGGACTGAAAATCGGGAGTGGGTAAATCATGGTAGGTCAGCACGCGCTTGGTCATCGGTTTGTCAAGTGCCAGCGCCAGGGCAAGTACCTTAGACCCGGTATACGGAATGCGCATCATCTCCAATAAGGCCGGCACCTGGGCTTCGCGAGCGTCGCCAAAGTGGCTCTCGCAGATGTTGAAGCAGATATCGGGTTTGAATCGGGTCAACTTGTCAACCAGAGCCAAGTCCCCTTCAAAAAACTCAGCCTCATAACCGCCCGTTTTAATGGCGTCAACCAGCGCCATTACGGTCGATTCAGCGTCGAGGTCATCCCACTGGTCGTCTGGCATCCCATCCCAGTGGGGAGCATTTTTCTTTAGGTTTGCTAAAACGGCTACGCGCATTTTTTCAGACATCCGAAACCCTCACCTGTGGAATGATGGATTGATTTTCTTCCTTTGTCCCGACAAAGTCGATACGGTCATAGTATACTCAACCCATCTGTAAAAGGGTGAAATATAGCAAGGAATTTTCCGACCTCTTTTATCCTCATAAACTTCCCAATTCAAGGACCCTGCATGGATTACCCCGCTCCCGTGGTTCGCAAAGTCTTCATCTGCAACAATGGCAAATGCACAGCGACTGAAACCGCAAATAAACTTTTCGAAACCCTGCTGGATATGATTCACGAATGCGGCATGGATGAATACGACGCGCCTACCCGCATCAAGTGCCTGATTTCCGGCTGCCTGGATGTCTGCGAAAACGGCCCCGTTATGGTCGTCCATCCGGGGGCGGTGTACTATCAAAACGTTGACCGGGAAGCGCTTCAGCGCATCTTTGACCAACATCTATTGAACGGTGAGGTGGTCGCAGACCTGGTACACCACCATAAGAATCAGGCTGCCAAAGAATAAATCCGGACACAAAGCAAAACAGGGCTTAGTTCAAGCCCTGTTTTCTAAATTTCGTTTTCCCTGCGGCTTCCGCTACTTCGTGATTTTGCTGCTTAATATTTCACGCAGTTTACTTTCGTTATAATCGATCAGAATTTGGCCGTCGATATCAAAGGTCGGCGTGGTTTCGTAGCCATTGGCCCATTTTCGCACCTGGGCAGCGGCAGCACGGTTGCGCGAGATGTCCACTTCTTTATAATCCAAATGGTTGGCTTCAAAAAATACGCGCGCCTTGCGGCACCCCGGGCACCAGGTATTGCAGTACATCACAATCCCGCCATGCGGCAGTTGAGCTGCCAGGGCTTCCATATCAATCGGGTGTTTTTTAGCATTTTCCGGGTCAATTTGACCCAGGATTGCGAATACCTCATCGTTATTGGGTTGTTCATCGATGTCATGAATGTCGATGAAGCGGATGATTCCTTCGCGGTCAATTATAAATATTGCCCGCTCGGAGTAACCTTCATCGCGTAGTACGCCGTACTGGCGAGCGGTCATGCCGTGCGGCCAAAAGTCGCTGATCAGCGGGTAGGTAATGCCGCCCAGGGTCTCTGCCCAGGCCTCAAGACATGGAATGTGGTCGATGCTGATACCCAGAACCTGGGCATTTAATCCCTCAAACAGGTCCAACTGCGCCTGATATGAAGGGATTTGACCCGTTCATATGGGCGTCCAGGCTTGCGGAAAAAAAATCAAAACAACATTTTGGCCGCGGTACTGGCTTAATGTAATTGTCCGACCTCCCGTTGCCGGGAGGGAAAATTCTGGGGCGATCTGTCCAACTGCTAACTTCATTGATCCCTCATCCCGATCGGATATGTGCGCCACTCACTCAGAAAACAGTAGGAAAGTGAACTAGATTTGGGTTCTCTATAATTGCACATTAAAAACTCGGTTTTAGTAAAAACCATTATACCCAAAATTTTTTTATTTCTGCCTGGTTCAATTCAGTGCGGGCATATTTGCGGGTTCGATTTAACGGTAACGAGTTGATTGTTTGGTGATAAACTATTATTAAATTACTCAACAACAGCGGGCAGCAGCATTTAAAAATGCTGCTTTGATTAGTGTTTTTCAGAGGTGCGCATGTACCCTGCAGCTGATCTAGAATCCTTCCGAACGGTCGTTCAATCTCCAGCCGAGCAGGTCTACCGGGCATTTACCCGTTCCGTCGGGCTGTCTGAATGGTTGTGCAACGGTGCCCGCACCTTCCCCAAAGTCGGCGGCATGATAACCCTTTGGTGGAATAGCGGCTACTATACCGTAGGCGAATTTGTCCGCCTGGAACCCAACCGGCTGGTAATTTTCTCATGGCAAGGCCGCAGTGAACCGCATGCCTCGCAAGTCCAGGTTCAAATCACGCCAGATGGCGAACTAACGCTGGTTGAGATCACCCACCGCGGCCTGGGTGGCGAGGAGATCTGGGCGGAGCCGCGTCGGAAATTGCTCAAAGGCTGGGAGGAAGGGCTGGAAAATCTAAAATCGGTGCTGGAAACCGGCGTAGATTTACGTATCATCAACCGTCCAGGGATGGGGATATATCCAGCTGAACTATCCGCGGAGATCAAGTCTCAGAACAAGTTCCCGGTTGACCATGGGATTTTTCTGCATCAAGTCATCGAAGGCCGCGGCGCGGAAAAGGCCGGACTGCTCAAAGGTGACCTGGTCACGCATGTTGCTGGTTCCCCGGTCGATCGGATTGAAACCCTGGTTCAAGTGTTGAGCCGCCAAAAAATGGGCAGCAACATCGAAATCGAATTCTACCGCGGATCCGAAAGGCGCACGGGTCAACTGGAATTGATGCCGCTCCCAGTCCCTAAAGTTCCGAATTCGCGTGCCGAGTTAATCGGTTTACTGGAAAAATCTTATGAGGCCGAGTATCAAAAGCTGCAGTCAGCGTTGACAGGAATTTCAGAAGAATCCGCCGATTGGAAACCAGCATCGCAAGAATGGTCGATTAAAGAAGTATTGGCACACCTGATCCATACCGAACGCGATAACCAGTCTGGACTTCATTCCATGCTGCTCGATGAAGAATTCGATTGGTATGACAATACCCTTGAACGCGGTATTGCCACAATAGCTGCCTACCCCACCATTCCTGAGTTAATGGCCGAGGTTTGCCGGTCGCAAACGGAGACCCTGGCCTTCATAAAGGCTCTTCCGGAAAAATTCGTGGCACAGAAGAGTACCTACTGGCGATTGGCCCAAGATCTGCTAAACGCCGATGTCCACATCCAGGAACATACCGATCAAATTTTACGGATTCTGCGTCAATTCGCCGCCATCCAATAAACATGATCTCCTCACAATCACCAATTTTTTTGCAGGATGTCCACAAAAATTACGGAAAAGTCCGGGCGCGCTGCGGTTACTTGCCCGGTGAATTGCACCGGCAAGAGTGGTGGGCGGTGTGAAATACTGTTAATTCCATTAAGTCTGCGGAAAACAAAAAACCATTCTACCGCTAACTAAATTTATAAACCCCGAAATTTCGTATACTAATCATGATTTAGTTAAGTTATCTTAAAATTTTGCTGTTAAGTTGACTAGACAACCTTAAAATTACTTGACTCGCACCTCCTTCTCTCCTATAATGAAATTGCAGGGAGCTCAAAGAAATTGCAAGCTCTCTCCGGTGAAGCAGGTTAATTTTGGTAACACTTTTTAAAAAGGTGGAAGACCCTTAATAACCGGTGTACCGAAAAAGGACTGTTTACAGTCAACCTGGAAAGTTAATTCGCTTCCTGGTGGGAATTGGAAGACCCCTTCCCCTGAAAAAGAGGGAAGCAACAACCAGAGAAGGAATACCGAGGAAAACGGAGAGGTGTGGGAAGGTTACTCGGAGCCCCTGCGTACCATCACCCCTGGAATGATCATTCCAGGGGTGTTTTTTAATCTCGCACCATCCTACCCTTCACATTCATGCAAATGGTGGGGATTCTGGAAGGCTTCGGCCTTGAGCAGGCCAATGAATGGCAGGTTGCGGTAACGCTCCTGGTGGTCCAGCCCGTAGCCGACGACAAAGCGATCGGGCAGGTCGAATCCTTTGTACTTGAGCGGAATGTCGATGATTCGGCGCCTCGGTTTATTAAAAAGCACGCACACTTCCAGACTTTCCGGTTCACGCTCGCGCAGGCTGCGCAGCAGGTAATTGAGCGTCAGGCCGGTGTCGATCACATCTTCGACAAACAATACATGGCGGTGGTTGATCGGGATTTCCAAATCCTTCACCAACCGGACAACCCCCTGATTGCGTGCCTCGCTGGAGTAGCTGGAAACTGCCAGAAAATCCACCTCGGATGGGATGGTGATCACTCGCAGCAGGTCTGCCATGTAAAACAACACCCCCTTGAGCACCCCCACCAGTATCGGGCATTTACCGCGGTAATCGACGGATATCTGGGCGCCCAGCTCCTGAACGCGCGTTAGAATCTGTTCTTCTGAAATGATAATTTCCTGAATATCTCGGGCAAAATCACCGTAGCCAGTCAACGAGTTGGTTTTCATGCTGCCTTCTTTTGCGCCTGGGTACCTTGAATGGGCTCAGCCTCGGCGTACAGGCCGTATTTCACCATCAGGTCCCGCATTTCCCGCCGTTTCATTAATTTGATATTGATATTTGGATATTGTTCCGCCATTAAGCGCATTTTCTTGTTCTTTTTGGTGGAGAGCTGTGGTCGTAGGGTGGTCAATTCCACGTACAAATCCTGGTCGGGCAGGTAAAAATCGGGGGTAAAGGCCAGCGTGACCTTCCCATCATGGTCCCATTCCAGGTCAAAGGTACGCGGCTCGTAGATCCAGCGGACGCCGTAATAATCCATAATGCGGGCAAACATTTCCTCCGCAGGATGTACGAAGGAAGGGGATTGAGGTTGGTTCAACGGCAAAGTTAATCTTCCTCGCCAGCCTGGGGGGAGATCGCTGCTTTTTCGTAGGGCAGCATTGCGGCATGGCTGATGATTTCTGCTGCAGTGGTTAGAGTCATTCGACCGGTGTTGAGGATCAGATCATACAGGCTGGAATCCTCCCAGTTGGCCTGGTAAGCGCGGCGCAGGTAATTCTTGCGCGTCCGGTCGCTGGTCTCAATCTGCGCCCGAGCTGCTTCAAGGGGTATACCGCGATAATCGGCGATGCGCTGGATGCGAATTTCCAACGGAGCGGATACGCGTACATGCAGCACCCGAGGTTCGTCCCGCAGCACCACCTGCCCGGCGCGGCCAACGATGACGATTCCCCCACCGGCTGCCAGTTCATGGATCACCTGACTGACTACCTGGATATAGGCGTTGAACTGGTCCGCTGAAGGCGTCAGCCCCAGCAGGTTGAGTTCATCAATCATCGCCAGGGCGACTTCCGGCGCCCCGGAACGAATCGCAGCCTGGTTAATCAAGTCGCGCCACACCAGGCGGTAGTTCAATTTGGCTGCCACCGCCTGACCAACCTGAAACCCAAGGCTGCCCAGCTGACGAGAAATTGTAATCACATCCATCTCGATTTGCCTTTCGGACGTGGGACCCTCTTAATTTGTCATTATAGCATGTGCAAATCTATGAGGCTGGTGTTTGGATGAATGGATTGAATAATCTAATTTTTCCAGGGCGTGGTATGATTCCACAGAAAGCGCACTGCTCACTTCTGGCATTCAGCTTTCACTATTCTCGAACATGTCAGAGGGAAGAAAAGTTGAACCAGCGCCTCAAGTACCCTTATGAATTTATTGGCGATATTTTAATTACCCAGGATCAAATCGAAGAACGAGTAGCAGAGATCGGCGCTCAAATCACGGAAGATTATCAAAATTCCGAAAAGTTGTTGCTGCTTGGCCTGTTGCGCGGCAGCGTAATGTTCATGACCGACCTGATGCGCAGCATCCGCCGCCCGATGACCATGGACTTCATGCTGGTTTCATCCTATTCTGGTACGGATTCCACCGGTTTCGTGCGGATCGACTCGGACCACAAGTCATCGATTGAAGGTTGGGATGTCATCATGGTGGATGATATTGTCGATACCGGTTTGACGCTGCATACCGTCCGCAAATTGCTCATTGACCGAAAGCCGCACAGCCTGAAGATTTGCACGCTGCTGGATAAGGTAGCCCGTCACAAGGTGGACCTTGACATTGATTATTGCGGCTTTGAAATTCCGGATTATTTCGTGGTCGGCTATGGGCTGGATATTGACGAAAAAGGCAGGAACCTGCCCTATATCGCCTCGGTCGATCTCGACAAGTACCACCAACTGTACGGATAGGCACCGCTCCTCGATAGAAAGGTTAGCGGAAAACCATGGGTCAAAAAATCGGAATATTAACCACCGGCGGCGACAGCCCGGGAATCAACGCAGCAATTCGCGCCATCGGCAAGGCAGCACTCAGTATTGAAGGCACACAGCTGCTTGGATTCCAGGACGGCTTTGCCGGAATGTTAAACAACATGGTAGTGGAAATGGAAAACCCCATGTTCTCCGGGATTTTAACCACCGGCGGCACCATTCTTGGAACCAACCGCGACCGCCCCGACCATATTTTAGTCAACGGCAAATACGAAAATCGCACTCCTGACATTATCGCGGCGTACCGCAGCCACGAACTGGACGGACTGGTTTGCCTGGGCGGAGGCGATGCCCAGGACAGCGCAGTTTTGTTGATGCGCGAAGGCTTGAATCTAATCACGATGCCGGTGACCATTGATAATGATATTCCGCACACCGATACGTCGGTAGGGTACAGCACCGCTCTGGAAGTGGCAGCCGAAGCTATCGACCGCCTGCATTCGACCGCTATCAGCCATCACCGGATCATCATCGTCGAGATCATGGGCCGTGAAAGCGGCTGGCTGACGCTGGGAGCCGGGATTGCCGGCGGGGCGGATGTGATTCTGATCCCTGAAATTCCCTATCATATCGAGAAGATTTCTACTGCCATCTTAGAGCGCGCTGCCCGCGGCAAGCGCTTCAGTCTGATCGCGGTTTCAGAAGGCGCTATTTCTGTAGAAAATGTGGAGTTTTTCGAAAATGCGCGCCGCGCCAACCTGCGCATCCGCGGTTCACGCGACGGCGCGGATATTTCCGCCCGGTTGGATGCCATCGAGAAGCGCGCGGCCGGCGACACCATCCACCTGGCCAACCGGCTGGAAAATTCTACCGGTCTGCAGACCCGCGTCACCATATTGGGATATTTATTACGCGGCGGTGCGCCTTCAGCGGTTGACCGCGTGCTGGCAACCCAACTTGGTACTGCATGCGCCAAATTTATCCAACAGGGACAATACGGCGTCATGGTCGCCCCGCGCGGCGGAGGTGTGGAGGCTGTACCGCTCGACCAGGTTGCCGGATTGGTCAAAACTCTGCCGGCAGATCACGCCTGGATTCACGGGGCCAGGCTGGTCGGAACCAGCCTGGGAGATTAGAGCACCGCATGTTTTTACCCACCACACGGCAAGAATGTGATGCCCTTGGCTGGCGCCAGCTGGACGTGATCCTCGTCAGCGGCGACAGCTATATTGACACCCCCTTCTCAGGCACAGCGGTCATTGGTAAGGTGCTGCTTTCAGCGGGTTACCGGGTTGGTGTGATTGCCCAGCCGGATATTCAGTCAGCGGAAGATATCACCCGCCTGGGAGAACCAGCGCTTTTTTGGGGCGTTACAGCCGGCGTGGTTGATTCAATGGTCGCCAATTACACGGCCACGCGCAAGAAACGTCACAGTGACGACAATACCCCCGGCGGGATCAACAACCGCCGTCCTGACCGGGCCACCATTGCCTATACCAACCTGATTCGCCGCAATTACAAAAACACCCGCCCGATCGTGCTGGGCGGCATTGAGGCCAGTTTGCGGCGCGTGGCGCATTATGATTTTTGGTCCGACCGGGTGCGCGGCTCGATACTGCTGGATGCTAAAGCCGACCTGCTGTTTTACGGCATGGCCGAAAAAGGCATCGCCGAACTGGCAAACCGCCTGCGCGATGGGCTGGCCATTCATGACATCCGCGGCCTATGCTACCTTGACCACCAACCCCGCAGCGGCTACCTGGAACTGCCCGCCTACGAAACAGTCACCGCCGATAAAAATGCTTTTATCGAGATGTTCCACGTATTTTATGCTAACAATGATCCTTTGACCGCCCGCGGTTTGGTCCAACGCCACGGTGACCGCTACCTGATCCAGAATCCGCCCGCGCTGACGCCCAGCCAGGACGAGTTGGACTCGGTTTACCGTCTGGACTTCGAGCGCGCCCAGCACCCGTATTATGAACACCAGGGAAAAGTCAAAAGCCTGGAAACCATACAATTTTCCATCCAGACGCACCGCGGCTGTTACGGGGAATGCAATTTCTGCGCAATTGCGGTGCACGAAGGCCGGACCGTGTCCTGGCGCAGCCCGGATTCGATCGTCAACGAAGCCGAACGTCTGGCAGCAATGCCCAATTTCAAAGGCATCATTCAGGAT
Organism: uncultured Anaerolineaceae bacterium; assembly: GCA_937863605.1. GTDB lineage: Bacteria > Chloroflexota > Anaerolineae > Anaerolineales > Anaerolineaceae > Bellilinea. The sequence continues at coordinate 4,342 of CALMGN010000230.1, read as the reverse complement.
GCCGGCGGTCCAACCGCCAATATGTACGGGTTCGAGTGCGCTAAGAAGCTAAAAAGCGGGGTGTGCGCCAAAAAACGCTGCCTTTATCCCGAAATTTGCAATCAAATGAAGGTCGACCACTCTCCACAGATCGATTTGCTGAGCCGCTTGCGCCAGGTCAAGGGGGTACGCAAGGTATTTGTCGCATCCGGCATCCGTTATGACATGGTGCTGGCGGACCAGGCGCACGGACGCGGCTATCTGCGCGCAGTAGTGCGCAATCACGTATCCGGGCAGATGAAAGTGGCGCCAGAGCACACGGAAAATAATGTTCTGCGGCGCATGGGCAAGCCTGGCAATGACAACCTGCTACGGTTCAAAGGCATGTTTGAGCAGATGACGGCTGAAGCTGGTAAGCCGCAGTTTCTGACCTACTACCTGATTGCAGCGCATCCCGGCTGCTCGGACGAGGACATGCGCCGTCTGCGGCTCTTTACCAGCCAGAAGTTGAATATTCACCCCGAACAGGTGCAGGTCTTCACCCCTACCCCTTCCACGTACTCCAGCCTGATGTATTACACCGAGGTGGATCCTTTCACCGGCGAAAAATTATTCGTCGAAAAAGAAAGCGGACGCAAAGAACGCCAGAAACGCATCGTCGTGGATAAGGAAGTACCTGTGCGCCGGAGACCGCATGACCGATAGCCTGTTACTGGAAGCTTTTGCTGCCTGCCTTCCTGGGGTCGAGCCGTTCCTGGCACAGGAACTGGCAGATCTGGGATATATTGCCGGAGCCAAAGTAACCCAATATCAGCCGGGAGAAGGCGGTGTGGGCTTCTCCAGCACGCTGGAAGGGCTTTACCGCGCTAACTTATGGCTGCGCTCCGCCAACCGCGTCCTGCTGCGTTTGGGGCGCTTCCACGCGCTCCAATTCGTCGAGCTGCGCCGCAAAGCCGCCAGTTTGCCCTGGGAGCGCTACTTGATCCCCGGTCAGCCGGTCGCAATCCGCAGCACTTGCCATCATTCCAAACTGTACCACAGCGGCGCAGTCAGCGAACGGGTTTTAGGCGCCATCGGCGACCGGCTCAAGCGCGTGCCTGAGGCGTTGACATACGATGAAGAACAGCCGAGTGCGCAGCTGGTGTTGGTGCGCCTGGACAACGACGTATGCACCATCAGCCTGGATACGTCTGGCGAACCGCTGCACCGCCGCGGCTACCGCCAGGCGTTGGGCAAAGCACCGCTGCGTGAGACCGTGGCGGCTGCCATGCTATACGCTTCCGGCTGGGACCGCCGCTCCCCATTGTTGGACCCATTTTGCGGCTCGGGAGTCATCCCGATTGAAGCTGCCCTGCTGGCAGCCGGGATTCCACCGGGCAGGAACCGCTCATTTGCCTTCATGAATTGGCCGGGGTATCAGGCGCAAACTTGGGAAAGGTTTAATACAAAAGCCGAAAAGAAGTTTCATCCACCGGACGGTCCCATTTTGGGTTCCGACCGCGATGCTGGCGCTGTGCAGGCTGCCATCGAAAATGCCGAACGGGCAGGCGTCGCCCAGTGGATTCAGTTTACTCAGGCAGCCGTTTCCGCCATTCAACCTCCTGTCCATCCCGGCTGGGTGGTGACCAACCCGCCGTACGGGGTGCGTATCAGTGCGGGTAATGACCTGCGCGGGTTATACACCCAGTTCGGCAAGGTGCTGCGAAGCGTGTGCCCGGGATGGCACGCTGCATACCTGTGCAATGACGAACGCCTGGCCAGCCTGACCCGTCTTGAATTCGAAAAAGGCGTATCCCTGTCTAACGGCGGCATTCCGGTCAAATTGACCCGAGCGTTGGTACAAAATAGCCAGGCTTAAACGCGCAACCCGATCGAAAAAAGTGGGTTATACCTGTTAGCACCTTGCCAGAGGGGGCAGTGCTTAACGTTTGCAGGTTATCCCATGGACAGGAATTTACCGCTATGACTGGAACTTTGACATCTGCCGTACCCTCAGCCCTGACCAGCTCGCAAACCCATCCAACGGGATTGACCTGGCAGGGACCGGTTGAATCCGTTGCCTCCGATCCGTCCGGAATCCAGAATGCCCTGTTGCAATTCAACCAGCCGGTTTATATCGTCGCCACACCGCAGGGGGTAGGAATAGCGGCCGCCGGTGCAGTTAACCCGGGCGTGAATGGGAATGCTCCGCAATTCCTTGGCATGCTTCACCCGTTGGGAATCGAAGACCTGGGGGATGCCGGTTTTCGCAGCCAATACGGGGTGCGCTGTGCGTATTATGCAGGCGCCATGGCCAACGCCATCGCCTCCACCCGCATGGTCATTGCGCTGGGCAAGGCTGGCTTGCTGGGGTCATTTGGCGCTGCAGGGGTTGTTCCGGCGCGGCTGGAGGCTGCCATTCATGAGATTCAATCTGCGCTCCCTGACGGACCTTACGCCTTCAACCTGATCAACAGCCCCAACGAACCTGCCATGGAACGCGGCGCGGCCGAGCTTTACCTCAAGCACGGGGTTCACACCGTGGAAGCTTCAGCTTATGTTGACATCACCCCGCCGCTGGTGCTTTACCGTGCTGCCGGTCTGGAATTGGGCGTTGACGGCAAGATCATCGCCCGCAACCGCATCATTGCCAAACTCTCGCGCAAAGAAGTTGCGACGCGTTTCCTGAGTCCGGCGCCCAAAGACATTCTTGACCAGCTGGTTGCGGAAGGCAAAATCACGCCTGAACAGGCGCAATGGGCACAGCATTTCCCCATGGCGGACGACATCACCGTCGAGGCGGATTCGGGTGGGCACACCGACAATCGTCCGCTGTTGCTGATGCTGCCTGCCATCCTGGCGCTGCGGGACGAACTACAGGCACGCTACCAGTATGCCGCTGTGCCGCGGGTAGGAGCTGCCGGCGGTATTGCCACCCCGCATGCGGCCTACGCCGCCTTCGCCATGGGCGCGGCTTTCATCGCTACCGGTTCGGTTAATCAGGCGTGCGTGGAAGCTGGCGCATCCGAGCATACCCGCAAACTTCTGGCACAGGCTGGCATGGCGGATGTGATTATGGCGCCGGCCGCAGACATGTTCGAGATGGGGGTCAAAGTCCAGGTGCTGCGGCGCGGGACCATGTTTGGCCCGCGCGCGCTCAAACTGTACGAATTGTATTCACGCTACGGCTCGATCGAGGAGATCCCGGCCGATGAGCGGGAAAAACTTGAGAAGACGGTTTTCAAACGCGAACTCAATGCTATCTGGGCAGACACAGTGGCATTTTTTACCGAACGCGACCCGCGTCAGATCGAGCGCGCCAACGCTGACCCACGCCAGAAAATGGCGCTGATCTTCCGCTGGTACCTTGGGCTGTCCTCGCGCTGGTCGAATGCCGGTGAAAAAGGGCGTGAATTGGATTACCAGATTTGGTGTGGGCCTTCCATGGGCGCCTTCAACGACTGGGTGCGCGGCACCTATTTGGAGCAAGCGGAAAACCGCAGCGTGACCGATGTTGCGAACCACTTGTTGACAGGTGCAGCTTATTTGACCCGCCTGCGCCAGCTGACCGCCTTCGGGATCAAAACGGCCCCGGGGCTCGAGCATTACACCCCCACCCGGCGTCTCTGAGCCAAAAGGATGCTTGTTTACCCGGTCTGTTGGATGATAGGCCGGGTTTTTGTGCCCCTGACTGCCAGGGTTAGCACGTGCTGACCAAGATTTCGCCAGTAGCCGTACCAAATATCATTTTCCGTGCCGGTTACACGCAACTCAACTGTTCCCCAGCTGTCAACCGCTGCATTAGCTATGCGCAATATTTCGACGGTGCGCGTGTCAAGGCGCAGACCTTGCCCCAGCGCTTTCAGTACTGCTTCCTTCGCGCTCCACATTAGACTCCCCGCCCAGGCGCGCTTGTCCGCTGCATATTCCCCCAGGATTCGCAACTCCTCGGTGGTGAAAAAATCTTCATAAAAACTCTGGGGGTGATCCTCAACCCACTCCAGATCAATCCCCAGCCCAACCCCATGGATTGTGCTCACCGCAGCCACCGCACACCCTTCCCGATGGCTGATACTTAACTGGACGGGCAGCACGTTCCCATCCACTTGAATGTACGGCGCCCCCTCGGGAGTGTTAGCTATCGTGATCTGGTCAAATGGCACGGATTCCATTCCAGGTACGCACAGGACGATCAGCTTTTTTGCCGTGAGCCTTCCCTGCAGCCACTCGCTGCGCCGTTTGGGAAAACGCATCTGCGCGAAGCGTTTCAATTCTTCCGCCGAAAGCTGCCCATCCGGTGGATCGATTATGAGGCCGGCCCCCCCAGGGCCGGCCTCGCTCATTAACCAGTAGATCAGTGCGGGATTCTCCACCCCGAGGTTTT
>CALMGN010000229.1 GCA_937863605.1 uncultured Anaerolineaceae bacterium | reverse complement strand
CTGATCGAGGCGAATGCGGAAAATCGCTGGTTCAAAATCCCACGGGACATTTTAGCTCCGGGTGCCGATCCCAATTTATATATCAAGATCGGCCTGACCATCCTCATGGCGTTCTTGATCTTCTTCATCCTTCAATTTGTCGGGATCCTAATTTATCGTATAGCGGGTCCAGAACGGTATGGGCCGATGGATGTACCGCCGATCACCGGGGTTAAGACCAAAAAGTCCCGCTAATTCCTGCATTTTGCAGGTAAACCAGGAGGTTTCTGCCCATGACGACCATCGGGCAATCTGTTCCGCGCATTGATGCAGTTGGCAAAGTCAAAGGGGAGGCTTTGTATCCGGGTGATATTAACCTGGACAATCAAGCCTTTTTGAAAATATTGTTCTCAGGCCGGCCGCATGCCATAATCCGCAGCATGAATACCACTAAGGCCAGTGCGCTGCCAGGGGTGTTGGCGGTTTTCACCGCTGAAGACATCCCGGTGAATGAGTATGGTCTAATCGTCAAAGATCAACCGGTCTTATGCGGTCTCAATTCAACCAAACCGTATGCTGACCGGGTGCGTTTTGCCGCCGATAACGTTGCCCTGGTGGTTGCCGAGACCGAAGAAATTGCTGCCGAGGCCTGCAATCTCATCGAGGTTGAGTATGAGGATTTAGAGGTCATCACCGATCCGCGGGTTGCCATGCAGGAGGGGCAGCCGTTACTCCATCCGGACCACGGCTCGAATGTGTTTGTAAAGTACCGCATTCGCAAAGGGGATACCAAATCAGCCTTAGCCAAAGCCGATGTGGTTGTCGAAGGCTATTATCAAACACCCGCCCAGGAGCACGCTTACCTGCAACCTGAAGCTGGCATCAGCTATGTGGACGAAAATGGCCTGCTGACAGTCGTGGTCGGCGGTCAATGGACGCACGAAGATCGGGAACAGGTTGCGCACGCGCTTGGCTTACCCGAAGAACAGGTCCGAATCATCTACCCGGCCATTGGAGGCGCTTTTGGCGGCCGCGAAGATATGTCGGTGCAGATCGTCCTGGCTCTGGCAGCCTGGAAGCTGCACCAACGCGGCATCCATCGTCCGGTAAAAACCATCTGGTCGCGGGAAGAGTCGATTATTGGGCATCACAAACGCCACCCTTACTACCTTCGCACCACATGGGGTGCGACCAGGGACGGCAAAGTAATCGCTGCCGAGGTTGAGGTGATTTCCGATTGCGGCGCCTATGCCTATACCTCCTCCAAGGTGCTCGGTAATGCCACATTGATGTGCACCGGGCCGTATGAAATCCCGAATGTCAAAGTGGATACTTATACGGTTTACACCAACAACATCCCGAACGGCGCTTTCCGCGGCTTTGGCGGCCCGCAGGGTGCTTTTGCAGCCGAATCTCAGATGAATAAACTGGCCGAGGCTCTGGGAATGGACCCGGTTGAAATCCGCATGCGCAACCTGCTGGATGAAGGCAGTCTTTTGTCCGTGGGAACTCCGCTGCCGAAGGGTGTCAGTATCAAAAAAGTAGCGGCCGCCTGCGCTGAAGCAGCGGGCTGGGTAAAAGGGAAAGAAGGATGGGTTCGTCCTCAAGGTTACATGGATGATGTGCCTGACAGTCCTCACCTGAAGCGCGGGATCGGGTTCGCCTGTTCCTTCAAAAATGTCGGCTTTTCATTCGGCGCGCCGGAAAATTGCTGGGCGATTATCGAATTGGAAGGCAAAAGCGAAATCGAGTTTGCCAGGTTGTACCACGCCGGGGCCGAGGTTGGCCAGGGATCGCACACTGTGTTTGCCCAGATGGCCGCTGCCGCGGTTGGACTGCCGCTGGAAAAAGTGCAGGTGATCGCGGCTGACACGGCGACTTCGCTCAATTCAGGCAGCGTCTCAGCGTCGCGTATGACCTTTATGGCGGGCAACGCCATTCGCGGCGCAGCCGAACACGCCCTGAAAAAATGGAATAATGAGGAACGTCCGGCGCGTGCTGAATTCCAGTACCGTCCGCCGCGGACAACGCCGCTGGATCCTGAGACGGGTAAGTCCGAGCCTAATTATGCATACGGCTATGTCGCGGAAGCGATCGAGGTGGAGGTGGATATCGAGACCGGGCAGGTGCGCCTGGTGAAGGTCATATGCGCGGATGACGTCGGCAAAGCCGTCAACCCGCTGCAAGTGCGCGGTCAGATTGAAGGGGCTGTCGTCCAGGCAGCTGGATATGCCGTGCTGGAGAACTTCATCCAGCAGGACGGCCAGGTACAAACCAAAACCCTTTCGACCTATCTGATTCCAACTATCCTTGACATTCCTGATCAGGTTGAATCGTTGATTCTGGAATTCCCGGATCCGATTGGTCCCTGGGGTGCACGCGGCATGGGCGAGATGCCCTACTTGCCTTTGGTGCCGGCCGTGGCAGCCGGGATTCGACAAGCCACCGGAAAATGGTTTGACCAGTTCCCCTACACGCCCGAACGTATTTTGATGGGACTTGAAACCGCGGGTCAGCCTTCACCGGAACAGGACTGAGGCTGTTTATGAGCCTGATCGTTTGTTTTCGCGGTGGGGGCGACCTTGGCAGCGGTGCGGCATTACGTCTTCACCACGCTGGGATGCAGGTCATCGTGTGTGAACTTCTGCAGCCTCTGGTAGTCCGGCGGACGGTCGCATTTGCCGAAGCCATCTATTCCGGCGAAATAACCGTCGAAGGGGTGCGCGCGAAGCGGGTGGAAAGTCAGGCGGAAATTATTAGGGCCTGGGCTGAAGGGGTTATTCCAGTCATTGCAGACCCGCAACTGGCGCTATTAACCTGGCTAAAAGCGGATGTTATTGTAGACGCCCGACTCAAAAAAAAGGTGGTGGATTTTCCGTTGGATGTCGTCCCGCTGGTCATCGGATTGGGTCCGGGGTTTACTGCCGGGGTGAACTGCCATGCGGTGGTTGAAACCAATCGCGGTCCAAATTTGGGGCGGGTGCACTGGCAGGGAGCCGGCGAACCCGATTCAGGGATACCTGAAATGGTACTTGGTTATAGCGAGGAGCGTGTGTTGCGTGCACCGTCTGACGGTTCATTTACAGGACTGGTTCACATTGGTGAGCGGGTGGTGAAAGGGCAGCAGTTGGCTGAGGTTGCCGGGCAGCCGCTAATAGCCGGATTTGACGGCGTCGTACGCGGGTTGTTGGCAAACTACGTAACCGTTAATCGCGGTATGAAGGTTGGAGACCTTGATCCGCGCCTTGACGGGCATCTGGTTAGCCTGGTTTCGGATAAATCTCTGGCAGTGGGGGGCGGGGTGTTGGAAGCCATCCTCTCACGGCCGGAACTGCGCGCCAGGTACAGCGGGTAAAGGCTGACCATGCGGCTGGTTGAAGCACTCCGAGCCAGCAGTCTTTCCAGAATTGCTTTTGTGGGGGCTGGGGGTAAAACGACCGCCCTGTTCGCGCTCGCGCGTCAATTAGCCAACCCGGTGATTTGTTTGAACACCGCCCATCTGGCAGTGGAACAAGCTGAGCTGGCAGACCAGCATTTTGTGGTTATCGATGGCTCCGCGATTGAGAGCATATTTCGAAGCTTGCCACCGGGTGTGACCCTCTTTACCGGTTCAGCGGACAGCCGCGGACGGCTGATGGGCTTGGATGTTGCCACTGCAGAAATAATCAAAACCTATGCGGATGAGATGCAGCTGCCCGTTCTGGTCGAGGCTGATGGGTCGCGGATGCTGCCGCTCAAAGCACCGTCAGCCCATGAGCCCCCAATTCCCCCCTGGGTTAACCAGGTGGTGGTAGTCGCCGGGCTTTCGGCGCTTGGGAAGCCGCTCAACGGGGAGTGGGTATATCAGCCGGAGATCTTTGCCCAGTTGAGTGGAGCACAACCAGGGGAGCCAATCCTGACATTCCACCTGATTGCGGCACTGATGCACCCGCAGGGCGGCTTGAAAAATATCCCACCAGGAGCACGAAAAGCCGTGCTTGCGAATCAACTGGATGCCTGTACCGTCTCGGAAAATGAACTTTACCGGGTATTACCGGAGTTAACCCGGGAATTTGGCATAGTTTTGGCTGGATCCGTCCAGGAAAGGGCTGAGGAGCAGGTCAGGTGGCGTTGTGAGCCCGTGGGAGGCGTTGTATTAGCCGCAGGCGGATCAAAACGCATGGGAACCACCAAACAGCTGCTGCCGTGGCGTGGGAAGCCGCTGGTTCGCCATGTGGCGGAAAAAGCGCTGGCTACCGGGTTGAACCCGGTGGTGGTCGTCACAGGTGCAGCCGCGGAGGAGGTAAAAAACGCTTTGGCCGGGCTGGCGGTGGAGATCGTGCATAACGCCGGCTGGGAGACCGGGCAGGCCAGTTCGATCCGGGCTGGTGTTCAAGCGTTGAAAGACAGGTGCGGAGCAGCCGTATTTCTTTTAAGTGACATGCCGCAGATACCTGTGAACCTGATTAAAGCTGAATTCGAAATCCACCAGCGCGAAGCGGCTGCGATCATTATTCCGCGCGTCAACGGCCAACGTACCAACCCGGTATTGTTTGACCAGACCACCTTTGTCGACCTGCTCGCATTGGAGGGCGAAACGGGCGGGCGGGCATTGTTTGACCGCTATCCGCTGCGCTGGCTGGATTGGGCGGATGACCAGGGCTTGCTGGATGTCGATACCCCGGAAGATTATGAAATTTTGACGGGTGACAGTAATTTGGAGGATGGCTATGGAACCTAAAGTGGCGGCGATCATTTTGGCAGCGGGTGCTTCCAGACGCATGGGGCAGGCTAAAATGACCCTCCCGTACGAGGAAAGTACGGTGCTTGGCACAGTGTTATCCAAGTTGCACACTGCGGACGTCGATCCGCTCACCGTCGTGATTGGCGGCGCCCGGGAAGGGGTTGAGGCAGCTGTGTCCGACTTGCCGTTTGAGGTGATCCGCGCATATAACCTGGACTACGAGCATACCGAAATGCTGGATTCATTGAAAATTGGCATGCAGCACCTGCCTGCGGATGTGGACGCCTTTTTAATCGTGCTCGGCGACCAACCGCAGATTCAGGTGGTGGTCGTCCAGGCTATTTTGCAGGAATACGCCCGGACCGGGCAGAGTCTGATTATTCCAAGTTACCGGATGCGCCGCGGGCATCCCTGGCTGGTCGGAAAAGCCCACTGGGCGGATCTGAGCAGCATGGAAGCCGGTCAAACCATGCGGGATTTTTTGTCCCGACACCAGCGCAAGATCCATTATCTGGTGGTCGAAACCCCGAGCATTCTGGAAGATATGGACACTCCGGAAGATTACCGCCGCGCGACCGGAAGGGAGTAAAATTTTCTCAATTCGGGTAAGTTAATTTAACCAATATTGCGTATAGCCATTATATTAACAACTATTTTATTGATTATTACTGTAAACCTCAATGGCAACCCGGTAATAGTCTGAATCTACCGGCGCGTCATGGGGGAGGGGGAAATCCGGGACGACGCCGATTTTGGCTGCAAATGTTGGGTTGGTGGGCAGACTCCAGCGGGCTGCCGTGATATGGATGGAAGATCCGTCAGTCAGGTCGAACACCAACTGAATGGTATCTTTTCCGAATGTTTGCTTGCCAATGACCTTTGCCCTGCCCAACCCCTGCAGCGCCCCAGCAATAATTTCAGCGGAACTGGCCGTGTTTTGGTTGACCAGAATCATTAGAGGGAGGTCGGCGTATCTTCCACCGGTCAGAGTCCTTAGAACCTGGTCAGCGCGGTCGGGGTAATGCTGGGCGATAATGGTAGAGCCGCTTTTGGCAAACATTTTCACCACTTCAACTCCAGCTTCAACCAGGCCGCCGCCGTTGTCACGCAAGTCAAGAATCACGGTAGTTACCCCTTGAGCCTTGACTTCCTGGATTGCAGCCTCGATTTCATCCGGAGTGGTTTCAGCGATCCCGGTAATTTTTATAACTCCAAGCGCTGGCTGTTCGGGAATAATCTGCCAGCTGACAGAGGGAATTCCGAATTCACGCCGTTCGATATTGAAACTCATCGGAACGGCTTCACCTTGCGGCATAACGCTGATCGCTACCTGGCTGCCCACCTTGCCGCGGAGGGCCGAAATGACGATGTCATCAGCGGTGTCCTTGGAAACAGCCAAAGCGTCCACACTGAGCAGGATGCAGCCGGCTGGTACGCCGGCTTCTTCAGCTGGTGAATTGGGATACGGATACACACGCAGGGTTCCCTGCGTATCGCGCTGAAGTGCCGCCCCAATTCCGCCGAATTTACCGTCAAGTTGGTTGGATTGCAATTCGTGCTGCGGCGGCTCGACAAACACGGTGTAAGGGTCGTCGTAGGATTTGACCAACCCGCGGATCATTTCGTACTCTGTCAGTTGGGCCGCCGGCATAGGCTTTAGGCCGTTCTGTTCAAAAATAGTGTAGGCCTGGTCAAATATTTTGAACTTAACTTGCGTGTAGCCATTATTGGCGACATACCCAACCAAAAATGCTACCAGCGTGACTAAAATGGTAAAAAGTAACGCCGCAACTACCAGCCAGATATCGATATGTTTTTTCACGGTTTACCCCATCGGTTATCAATCGCACCCGGAGTAGGGGGGGATCGGAGTATAATCCGTCGCAACATTGACGAGGGAAGCATGGCATCCATTTTATCCTTTAGTTATCAGAATGGTGATTTTAACTCGGGTCTAATCTCAAATCCGGTTGAAAAGACCACCACCACGCTTGACCAGGCAAGCAATTTATTGCCTCCAGGGGCGTACACCACCTTTAGAACCTACCAAAAATCTTATACACTCCGTCTGAGTGAGCATTTAGCACGGCTCGAGGATTCTGCCAAAGTTGCCGGCCTTCCTATCCGGTTGGATACCGACCAATTGCGGCATAATTTGCGAGCTGCCTTAAAGCAATTTCCCGGGACTGAAGCCCGTGTGAGGTTGACGATCCCCTTTGGTTTGGGTAATGAAACCATCTATATCTTTATTGGTGCATTATCTGTTCCAACCCCGGCGCAGCGCACGAATGGCGTTAAAACGATCACTTCCATTCTGCACCGTGACAACCCATCCGCAAAACTATCCTATTTTATCCAATCATCCCAAGATGTCAGGCGGCAGCTGCTGGATGGTTACGAAGAAGTTTTGATGGTCGATGAGAAAGGCAGCCTGCTCGAAGGACTCACCAGCAACTTTTATGCTGTCAGGGATAGGGAATTATGGACAGCCGGGGAGGGGATGCTTTCCGGTATTACCCGTCGGATGGTACTGCAGCTGGCTCGGGAAGCAGGAATTTTGATTAAATTGGAAGCACCTAAATTAGCCGATTTCTCCAGTTTCACGGAGGCTTTTATTACCAGCACCAGCCGCGCCGTCCTTCCGGTCACGGAGATCAACCATGAGCCGGTCGGGGACGGCAAACCCGGTCCGATCACTCGCGCGCTGATGGATTTATACGATCAAAAGGTATTGTCCGAGATCGAGCTGATTTAATTATTCCAGCTCGGTTTCCTCGTCCTCGGGTTCAACCGGTGGATAGGAATTTGCTGGCGGGTTCTCGAGTGTTCCGTTCTCCATCGCTGTCAGCAGGTCGTTTGCAGCTTGAACCTCTGACTCAAGCACCAAGACACGCACCTCGCCGAGAGGACCGACTGTCAGACCATAGACCGCGCCAGCGCTTTCACCGCGGGTTAGCACATGCAGGCCAGCAGCCTCAAACATTAAGCGGATCATGTCGGCGTCCAATTGGCCGTTCGCACTGTAGACTTCTACGTATTCAGGACTGCTCATGAGTGTCCTCCTCAGGTCCCACTGGTCCGGTGTATGATCCCCGGTTATTCAATTTCCGCTGCAAGCGCGCTTGCCTTTTTTGCAACTCCGACTGCATAAGTTTCTTCAGGTAAAGGGGTTGGGCCTGGGTGTCAAGGATTTCGAAAGCCTTCTGCGTCCAATACAGGGCGGTTTCGTACTCCCGGGCCTGGTGTTCGTAATATTTAGCCAGTTCAACGCAGGCAGGTAATTCTTGCACGTCGGCTGCTTTCTGCCAGAGATTTACCGCCTGATTGAAACTCAATTCTTTGCGTGCCAGATCCGCGTAGCGGTAAAGCGTTTGGATAAAAAATGGCCGCGGCAGTCCAAGTGATAGGCTGTGCTCGTACAGCTGTACAGCCTGGTCACGACGCCCGGTTTCATCATATAACTTCGCAATGGCGATGAGGTCAAGCCCTTCTGTGGACAGCCAATCCATTGGGCTGCTCAACAGGTTGGATTGGTGCAAAAACAGGGCAGCCAGTGACAAAATATCGATGCGGTTGTGATAAAACACGCCAGCCATCGGGCGGGAATCACCGCTTTTAAGATAATTAAAATACATTTCCGGGATCATCCAGCCCGGAATCTCTTCCTCGCTGCGGGACACTGCCAGGATATCATGTTCGATGCTGCCCAGTGAACGGGAAGGTAACCGGTTCCGCCAAATACGCCGCGAGAGTGCTAGCAGGTCGACATGCTTCATTCCCGGGAACGGCGATTGGAATGCGCTCAATATGTGGCGGGCGTTGAGCAGCGGGATGTCAAAGGATTTCCCATTGTAGGTTACTACTGTCTGGAAGGGCGTCAATACTTCGTCCAGTGCGGCCAAAACCGCCGTCTCTTCAGCTGGTTCGCGCAGGAAAAATTGCTGCAGCCTGAATCCGTCCGCCTGCCACCACCCCAGACCGATCATGAAGGCAAAGGTACCTGTTCCCCCTGCGAGGCCCGTAGTCTCGGTATCCAGAAAAATGAACTGATCAGCAGGTTTTTCATTCAGGGTAGGATACCCTGCCCATTCACCCAGCAAGCTGAAATCGACTGTTTGGTTGAACGGGATCAAGCCATGCTGATAATCCGTTGGGAAGCGCTCATCCGCCAGGAATGCCGACCCAAACGGGGTGGTATGTTCGGTGCCGTCGATGACCTTGTCAATTGGCACGCGGTCAGAGGACTTCCCGGGCTTTTTTACCTGAGACGTGCCTACCTGGACTCCGAGCGATTTCAACCGGTCGAGCAGAGAATGGTCCATATCTTTACGGGTGATTATACCGGAAGCGGCAGCCCATTCAACAAATGCAGGATTGCCATAGCCTCCTGTTTACCGCCAGCTACATTTTCACCGGATACCCCGACACACGACGGGCAGCCGTCCTGGCAGGTGCAATCAGACACCAATTCCAGTGCCGCTTTCAGCAATTCCGAATGGATGCGGTAGATATTTTCGCTCAAACCGATGCCGGCCGGGACTTTATCGTACAGAATCACCACCGGCAGGTCTTCTGCCAGGTTAGATTCAGGCAGAAAATGAGCGCCAAGGTCGTTGGGGTCGCACATGATGAACAGGGGTGCCAGGTGACCAAGGGCATACGCCAATCCGGACATTCCGCTGCGCATTCGCACCAGCATTTCGGCCTGGCGGTGGCAGTTCGGACATAACGTGACCAGATTATCGAGTTGGTTTGCCATGATGAACGAAGTGAACTGCCGGAAGGGGATTTTATGGTGGACATGATGCGGGATGCCGTTCTCAGGCTTACCGCAGTTCTGACAGACATACCCGTCGCGCTGACGCGCCAGCACGCGCTGCTGATCCCATTTGGGACCGTAATTGTTCGGTGAGCCAGTCCAAAGGGCGACTTCTTCTAGCTGTTTGATCGCCTCACGCGAGAGTGCCAGCCAATATCCAACGGTGCGCAAGGTGGTGGATGGCATGGTTAGTTCTTCGGCGCCAAGATTCTCGCTGGTATACCAGCGTGTCATGCGGAAACCTGTCACGCGGGTGGTCACCTCAACCTCTCCCAGGTGAATAAGTCCTGCCGGGACCGGGTCGCTGCGGTACAGGTCCACTTTTTCAATTTGTTCGTCAATCAGCGGTTCGGTGAAGTAATCGCTATCAACTGCTTTCAAAATAGCCTGGCCTTCTTCAAGATCAAGCGATTCCACTTTGTACGTGCGCGCCTGGTGTAGATAAATGGCATGCGGATGTACCATCCAATGAGCGCTGGCGGTATCGACCATCCCGATCGTGGTCAGCTGGCCATCTTCATCGGTACGCAGCCGCACGGCTCCTGGCGTTGTGGTGCGCAGGGACACGTTTTGTGCCGGATACTGGTCAGCCGTCCAGAAGTAGCGCCCGCCTGACAGATGCAGTTCACCCATTTGAGAAAGCGCATCCAGGTACTGACCGACGACCTCGGGCGGCAGTTTTCCGTAACCTTCATTCAAACTAAATGGTAATTCAAAAGCTGCGCAGCGCAGGTGCTGCAGCAAAATCAGCGGATTGTCCGGGTTAATCAATGCCCGTTCCGGTGACCGCTCCAACAGGTATTCTGGATGGTTGACCAGGAATTGGTCGATCGGGTTGGGTGTGGCGACCAGCAGGCCCACCGCCGGCTCGAGTTTGCGACCAGCCCGGCCGGACTGCTGGCGGGTGGCCGCTATCGTGCCGGGATAGCCCAGGATGACTACGGCGTCCATTGAGCCTATATCCACCCCCAGCTCGAGCGCATTGGTGGATGCCACTGCCCTGGCAGCGCCGGTTTTCAACGCATTTTCTATCTGGCGGCGATCTTCGGGCAAATAGCCGCTGCGGTAGGCATACAAATTGGGAGAAATCGCGGGGTGATTGTCCTGTAAATACCGCAGGCTGACCTCGGCTGCACGCCGCGTTTGCGCAAAGATTAGCGTTTGCACCTGGTAGGTTAGCAGGTCACCGGAGAGCCGCATGCCTTCAGACATCGCGCTGCGCCGGATTCCCAGGTCGACATTAACCAGAGGCGGGTTGTAAATGATGAAATTGCGTTCACCGTGCGGCGCGCCGTCCACATCAATCACGGTTACATTTTCTTCCAGCATTTGGCCGGCAAATTCCTGCGGGTTGGATATGGTGGCTGAAGTAAAGATAAACTGCGGGTGGGCCCCGTAAAAAGCGCAAATGCGCTTGAGCCGGCGCAGTACATTGGCAATATGTGAACCAAAAACGCCGCGGTAGGCGTGAATTTCATCGATCACCACAAAACGCAAACTGCGCAAAAAGTCCACCCAGAGTGTGTGATGCGGCAGTACTGCCATGTGCAGCATGTCTGGATTGGAGAGTAGAATGCGTGCATTTTTTCGAATGGCAGAACGCTGATGGGAAGGGGTATCGCCATCATAGATGGCTATTTTTGATCTGATTACGGCGGCTGCCAGCTGCGCCAGTGCCCGCTGCTGATCCTGGGCAAGCGCCTTCGTTGGGAATAGCAGCAGAGCGGTGACATCATCCGGAAACTTTTCTACATTGTTCAGGATGGGCAGTTGGTAACACAGCGACTTACCGCTGGCGGTACCGGTGGAAATAACAACGTGTTTGCCTTCGGTAATCTCCCGGTAAGCCAGCGCCTGGTGGGCGTACAGCTGCTCGATGCCGCGCTGCTTCAGCTGATTGGCAAGCGCCGGGGTTAAATCGGGCGGGATTTGCGCCAGGCTCGCAGGCACGGCGGGTTGCACCACCCATTGCGAGATACTTTGTTGGATGGTGGGATCGGTTCGCCAGATATGGAGCAGAGCCTGTAATCGATTTGGCATATCAGCTTCTTTTTACCCCATCTTTTCAAGTCTTTCAAGAGAGAGGATGAATATAATAAATAAACGGGTTTGGGTCAGGTGGAAATAAATGACCTGCCGCTAAACTTAGGATATTCCCGTTTCATCCCACTCCAATCGAGGCGCATTTATGAAACCAGTAGGCCGTTACCGTTGGTTCGTCCTGGGTGTGTTCTTTATTTTTATGCTCCTGCATCAAGCCGATAAGCTGCTTATCGGTCCATTGACCACGCCGATTATGGAACAATTTCAAATCGATGAAGCCAAAATGGGCCTGGTATTTTCCGGCGCCATTCTAGTAGGCGCCATTTTCTACCCGTTATGGGGTTACTTGTTCGACCGTTACTCCCGCGCCAAGCTGCTGGCGCTGGCATCCTTCATTTGGGGAGCGACCACCTGGATTTCCGCCATTGCTCGCACCTTTCCGGTCTTTCTTGCGTCGCGCGCCTCGACGGGCATTGACGACTCATCCTATCCGGGCATCTACAGCCTGATTTCCGATTATTTTCCGCCCAAAATTCGCGGGAAAGTTTACGGGTTTTTACAGGTTGCACAACCATTGGGATACATGGCCGGAATGTTGCTGGCGCTTTTATTTGTGGACAAGATCGGTTGGCAAGGCATCTTCTTTGTAACCGGATCGCTCGGCATTTTATTGGCCATAGCCATATTTTTTGGCGTCAAAGACGTACCGCGTGGTAAAGCCGAGCCGGAAATGGAGAATATCGAGCAGACTACCACCTACAAATTTTCCTGGGAGACAGCCCGGCAACTGTTTAAAAAGAAGAGTCTGCTGTTTTTATTCGCCCAAGGTTTTGTGGGAGTCTTCCCCTGGCAGGTGATTACCTTCTGGTTTTTCCGCTACCTGGAAACGGAGCGCAACTTTTCGGACAGCCAGGTGATGATCACTATGGTGATCTCGATCCTCTTCCTGGCGGCGGGTTATCCGATCGGCGGAATGTTGGGGGACACTTTTTTCAAAAAGAATCCGCGCGGGCGATTGCTGGTCAGCGCCTGCGGCATTCTGGCAGGAGCCATCATGCTGGGGATATCGCTTTCGATCCCCAATGAAAGTATCATTTTGTTCACCATTTCCATGGCCATCACCGCGATCTTTATCCCGTTTGCATCACCCAACGTGTTATCGACTATTTATGACGTGACGTTGCCCGAAGTTCGCTCCACTTCCAACTCGATCCAATATTTGATCGAACAGGGTGGATCAGCGGTGGCGCCGGCTTTAGCGGGTGCGATCGCGGTGCAGTACAGCCTGCACAGCGCTATCCTGTACATTTCAGTAGGAGCCTGGATCCTTTGCTTCTTCTTTATCCTGGGTGCGATTTATTTCCTGCCCAGAGATATCAAGACTCTGCGCGATCAGATGGGGGAACGCGCCAGGCTGGAAACGAGCCAATCATGATCGGACCGCGTACCATTCTTTTTGCTCTGGTGACCTTAGTCCTTGGTTGGCTGGCCGGCGCGCTGCTCAATTATCTGGCAGATGTTTTACCACAGACCCGCTCGTTCTCGTCGGCGACCTGTCCTTCGTGCGGGACAAAACGCACCGTGCTGGATTTTCTTCTGATGCGCAGTTGCCGTTCCTGCCAGACAGGCCGCAGCCGCCGCGCCTGGATTGTCCAACTCGCCGCATTGATTGCCGTCCCGGCGATTGGGATCCTGCCGCCGCCGGCGCTCGGGTTCTGGATTGCGCTGGTGGTATTTTTGTACCTGGGCGTGGTTTTCATCATCGATGTCGAGCACCGCGCCATTCTTCACGAGGTTAGCCTGGCCGGGGCGATCCTGGCGATCCCCTTTGGTTTATGGCTTAACGGCTGGGTGAAGACCTTGATCGGATTCGCCGTCGGCTTCGGCGTGATGCTGGCCATATATTATTTTGGCATTCTGTTCAACCGCTGGATGTCCAAGGCCCGCGGCCAGGAAATTGACGAAGTGGCGCTGGGATTTGGCGATGTTAATCTGAGCGGCATCCTTGGCATTGCCCTGGGTTGGCCGCGCATCATTGTTTGCCTGTTTTCAGCCATCGTGCTTGGAGGTCTGCTGAGCGGTCTGTATATCCTGGTGATGATCTTGCGCAAACGCTACCAGGCCTTCACTGCCATCCCTTATGCGCCTTTCCTGATCATTGCGGCGGTGGTGTTATTGTACATGGCGTGAACTGAGAAGTCGATTGCTCGGTTGGTATTTCCAACGGTAGGGCGCGGCAATTACGGTTCTATCCCCTCGAAAAACCGCTTTTGCCTCGCCCTTACCAGGCGCACAACCCTGATCTCACTAAAACTTGCAATATTTACGACCCGCGCGGGCCGTTGACCGCTGCGCCCATGGGCACTTGATCGGCGAATTTGACGAAGTTCTTTTCAAAGCGGGCGATCAGGTTTTTTGCCTGAACTTCATAGGCATTCTTGTCCGCCCAGGTCGATCGGGGATCGAGGACATCTGACGGCACGCCCGGGCAGCTTTCCGGGATCCATAAGTCAAAGTAGGCATCCTGCCGGAAGGCTACATCATCCAGTTCATGGTTCAGTGCCGCGCGGATCATCGCGCGGGTGTAGGGCAGCTTGAAGCGTGATCCGACTCCGTAAGGTCCGCCAGTCCAGCCGGTGTTGACCAGCCATACGGTGGAATTGTGGCGGGCAATACGTTGGCCGAGCAGGTTTGCATACACCTGCGGAAATAATGGCAGGAATGGTGAACCAAAGCAGGTCGAGAAGGTGGCTTCAGGTTCACTGCCTAGCCCGGTTTCCGTGCCGGCTAACTTGGATGTGTATCCGGACAGGAAGTAATACATGGCCTGGTCAGGTGTCAGGCGCGCCAGCGGCGGCAGGACGCCGAAGGCATCGGCCGTCAGGAAAAAGACATTATCCGGGTGCCCGGCATACCCGGAGGGCACGTGATTGGGGACAAAATGCAGCGGGTATGCGCCGCGGGTGTTCTCGGTGATACGGTCGGAGTCAAAATCCACCTGGCGAGTAACTGGATCGTAGTCCACGTTTTCGAGCACGGCGCCAAACCGGCGGGTGGCCGACCAGATGATGGGTTCGTAATTCGGGTTCAAGCGGATCGTTTTGGCATAGCAGCCGCCCTCGAAATTGAAAACACCCTCGTCCGCCCAGCCGTGTTCGTCGTCGCCAATCAACTGGCGTTCGGGATCGGAAGACAGGGTGGTTTTGCCGGTGCCGCTCAGCCCAAAGAAGAGCGCCGTGTCACCGCTTTTGCCGACGTTGGCAGAACAGTGCATGGAAAGCACGCCCTGCAGCGGCAGGATGTAGTTCATGATGGTAAAGATCGATTTCTTGATCTCGCCGGCATAACCGGTGCCGCAAACCAGGATGATCTGCTTTTTGAGGTCGACAATGACAGCGGTTTCGGAATGGGTGCCGTCGATCTCCGGGGTTGCTTTGAAATCTTCCGCCTGAATGACGGTGTATTGCGGGATATGCCCGACCAATTGGTCCTGCGGGAGGCGAATAAACAAATTTTGCGCAAAAAGGTTATGCCAGGCCTTTTCGGTAATTACCCGAATCGGCAAACTGTAATTGGGGTGTGCCCCAACGCGTAAATCCTGCACAAATACATCCCGCCCCTGGTAATAAGCCAGCAGTTTTTGGTAGAGCTGGTCGAATTTTTCGGGAGAGATCGGGGAGTTGATCTTGCCCCAGCAAATCGGTTTATCGTTTAATTCTGGGTGTTTTACAACAAATTTGTCGTTAGGCGACCGCCCGGTATGTTTGCCGGTGCTGGCGATCAGGGCGCCGTCAGCCGACAATTCGGCCTCAAACCGGCAAACTGCTTCTTCAACCAGGCTGGCAGGTGAATAATTCCAGTATTCATTCGATAAATTCTTGAGACCGTGGTTTTCCAACCCGTATTTACTGGGAGTTCCATGGATAGGCACGCTAATAACCTCCTGAAAATGTTATGGATGGCTGCATTTACTGGCCGATTATCTTCGGGAACCAGTACCACAACACATCGGATGCTGGTTTTCCGTGAACGGATGCGGAAGTGTCTTGCAAGGCAGCGGGGGGGTAATACCCGACCGAGACCACGCCGTTGATCCACGGGCGGGCAATTACGGCGTTTAACGCGGCGTTGTAGATATTCACCTGCTCCTGCAGGTCCAACTGTACTTCAGGCAGATCGGGAACTGGCTGGTTGAGCAGATCAAACGGTAGGCAATGGTCAGTGATGAGCACGCAACCGGATGCCGCTCCATCCGCCGAGGGGTAATCCAGCGCCAGAATAACGGGTTTCCCGGTTTCTTCAGCGACCGGCAGGATATTCGTATCGAGCCAGGTCGAAAAGGCTTCCTGCAATTCAGCCTCGGTTGGATCATTGACTTCGGTTAATCGGGCGTTGAATACGATATAGAGGGCATCGTATTGGTCCAAACCTTCCGGCAGCGGCGCAGCCGGGAAGGGGTAGGGGAGCGCCCAGGCAATTTGACCGGTATAACGGCCGCGAATTTCTGTAAGCAGGTGTTGCCAGAAATCCCCTGCATTATCAGGCACGCCTGAGGGTTCACCATTCGGCAGTACGCCACCTGGCAGGGCAGGGGTAACATCCGGTCCGCCAAGAATTAGCATGGAAGCTTGCGTTTGAGCAGCCAGGTCGGCGTGGTGCAGCGCAAAGGTCCGGTAGCGGCCGAACCAGCTCTCCCACCAACCCGCGTCCGGGACCGCTTCGTTCCAGAGACCATCCGCCAACAGGTCTGTTTGGATGCGCGGGAAAATAGCCGATTGCAATCCGGCTTGACTGGCGGCCTGAACGGCTGCTGCAGCATCCATCCACAGGGCGTCATGGCCAGCAGCAATTTCGATGACCGGCGGATTCGCACGGGTATAGCTCCATGTCGGGGTGAAAATCACCCAGTTTGCGCCTATCGACTTGACGTTTTGCAGCGCGTTGGCCAGGTATGGCTGCCACAACGGGTTGTAATTCGGGTTGAATTCAACCCCGGCAATAAATCCGGTTCCAACGGGGGTTATCTCCGGGGCGATAATGGTGGTCGAAACGGCTGAGGTCGACCAGTTTGCCCAGGAACTGATGGTATCCTGAACGCTCTGACCTTCTGTAGTGAGCGTGATGGATTTACCCTGAATGGCCATTCCGTGCGTACTGCTATCGTCTGCCACGCCACACTGGTCATTGCGGCAGTAACGGTATTTTAATTCGTCAAACAAGTCCAGCGGTCCATTGAGCACATACAACCACTGATTGTTGCCCAACGGCCACATTGGGATGGGCACTGTCCAGCCAAAGGGATTAAATTGGATGGATACGCTGTCCTCGGCCGGGGTGTCCGAGGGGGCTGTAACGGTAAAGGTGACCGGCGCGCGCGTCCCGGTCTTCCAGCTTTCGATAATGTCCGTTACGGTCAAATCTTCATCAGGCACGATCAACTGGCGGGTGCGGAAGGATCCATCCGCATAATGCTCAGAATTCCAGAATCCGTCTCCCAGGGTGTATTTGTAGCGCAAATCAAGCCCGGTTGGCAGTTCGAGGGTGAGGGAGTAAATGTCTTCGGCAATGGACGGCATGATTGGTGCGCGGGACGCAACCACGCTCATGCCGCCATCCAGATCAGCGAAGGTGTTGCCCAGCCCATAGTTGGAACCAACCATCCGCAGCGGCAAACCTTTGACCTCGCCGGCTGGAATTTGCGCCACGAAGGTTACTTTAACCAATTTTGCCATTTGCACGAATAAAGGCGCCGGAGTGGTGGCATTTTCGGCAACCATCGCTCCCTGTTGGAATGTCTTGAAAAGGCCGTCCAGACTGGTGGCGACCAGGTTGTGTGTACCCGGGATCAATCCTTCCAGCAGGAAAGAGCCATCAGAGGCGGTGAAAGTT
The DNA here is from genome assembly GCA_937863605.1 of uncultured Anaerolineaceae bacterium. Lineage (GTDB taxonomy): Bacteria > Chloroflexota > Anaerolineae > Anaerolineales > Anaerolineaceae > Bellilinea. The sequence goes on along the minus strand of CALMGN010000229.1, from coordinate 3,945 downwards.
TGGCTGCCACCTGCTGTCACCAGTGCTGCTGGGATGGGCGTGTTGGTTGCAGCGTCGATCACCTGGCCCGTGATCCGACCGCTGGGGCCGGCATAATGCGCATCTGTCCAGCCTGCCACAACATCCTGCACGACGGATGGGCCATCCACCATAAACATGCGGTAGCGCACCTGCTGCCCGCCGGCTGAATATTCCACCGCGGTCAAATCGCCAGTGCGAATGTAACGGTACTTAACCAGCGAACCAAGCGCGATCGGAATATTGATTTCGAATTGGTTTTCACCAGCAGCCGTCATCACATATCGTTTAGGATTGAGCGCCAATCCGGTAACTTCATCCAGAATTTCGAGCGTGATCGTTTCAGCCGGAGGGTTGGCGGGAATTAGAGCACGAAAAGTGATTGTGCCTAATGGTGATTTTGCATCCGGTTGCACCGGCGGCTCCACCGGGGTTTCCTTTTGCAAACCGGGTAGGTTGATCCCGCCCGTGCATCCCGCGACCAGACCGGTAAGCACGATAAGCGTAATGAACATTAAAAATATCTTATGGATTCGATGGGTTGTTATGAAGTTCATCCAGCTGCCTCATTGTTTAGATTTGAAAGAAAACGAAAAACCCCCGCTACGAATTGGTTGGCGAGGGTGTGTCTCTTGATGCAGCCGCAATAAATTTTTGCCGAATTTCCTGCTGGCGGTTGGCCAGGCTGCCCAATACACCGTTCACAAAACGCGGCGTGCTATCGGCACCAAAATATTTGGCCATTTCAATGGCTTCATTAATGGCCACTTTGACCGGGGTTACGTCAGCAACGGCAAACTCCCACAGAGCAATCCGTAGAATGTTCCGATCAATCACCGCGACTTGGTCCATCGGCCACTCTGGGGCATGCTCTGCAATAAAAAGGTCCAGGGTAGCCGAGATTGGCAAGACGCCCATGATAATTTGCTGTGCGAATTCGACCAGGGTGGGATCAAGTTCGTCCTCTACCAGGCGTTCTTGAAGAACCTCTCCAGGCGGATGATTGGTCAAATCACATTCGTACAGGACCTGCAAGGCGATACTCCGTGCCTTGGTTCGCGGTTTCATAGGAATATTTAACTTTATAAAGTTCCGTCGATATGAGAACTGCAAAAAGCAGCTTTAATTACCGGTTGCGAGGTTCACGCACCCGGGCGAACAACATAGTCGATGTCTTCGACATGGATATTGACCCGGCCGACTTCCATGCCAACCATCTCTGAAATGGCGCGGGTGACTTGCGCCTGAATATTATGCCCAACCTCGCGCACATTGAGGTCAGGTTTGAGCACCACATAGACATCTGCATAGGCCACGTTGCCTTCCACCGAGACCTTGATGCCTTCGCTGGCATTTTTACTGAAGAATCTTTCCACCTCGGTCGGGTTGGTCGCCAGCCGGCTGACACCAGGAACGCTCAACACAGTCAATCTGACAATAGTGACCAGGACTTCAGGCGCAATGGTTGTCTTTCCGGGCGGTCGGATTGGGTCAGTCATGAAACCTCCAAATTGCTCAATGCTTGCTCATTTTTTACCATTATAACCCACAAAATTACCGTGGTGTAGCCATAGAAAACCCATGAAAACTTATTTGGTTACTCGCTGGATGAAGGCCAGGGTGTCTTGATATACCTTATTATGCTCTTTACCAAGCAGCAGTGTGTGACCGGACTCTTCCAGCCACACCAGCTTTTTATCCCGGCTGCCAAGCTGATTCAAAACCGTGGCGGCTCCATCGGGATCGATGGTACCATCCAATTTCCCCTGAAAGATTAATGCTGGCTGCTGTACAGATTTTAATTCCTGCCGGACCTGCTGCTGCAGCCAGAAAAATTGTGCAGCTGCTGGAACTGGCAGAACATTGTACCCCTGCCAGGGTAAGACATCGGGGGTGGGAGAGTGCTTGTCGTCCGACAGGTAATATTTCGGTCGAATTTTAATAAAGGGCGCCAGCAGCGGCGCGCGCCATTGACCGCTGACATGGATCGCTGGCGCAAATACGACCACCCCGACAATTTCGGGATGTATGCTGGCCAGGTGCAGCGCCAGCAATGCGCCCATCGATTCACCCCCGACAATCACCTTATTCGTCTTTGATTTCAAAGTTTGGTATGCCTGCTCAGCGGTTTCCAGCCAATCGGAGCGGTGGACGTTGAGGGCATCCTCGGGCCGGGTGCCGTGACCCGGCAATAATGGTCCCATTACGCTGAACCCCGACGTATTCAGCATTTCAGCCAGCGGGCGCACCTCAACAGTGGTCGAGGTAAAGCCGTGGAAAAGCAGCACGCCCGCATCTCCAGACCCATTGAGCGAAAAAGTACTGCCGTCTAGCTGAGGATTTTCGAATATGGGTCTGGTCATGGAAGCCTCTTTCTAGTTGTCAGACAACCCAATGATTAATTCCGAAAATAAGTGTGTCCACCGCAAATATGCAGCGGTTTTAAGGCCATCTGACGTTCAAAAGCATCAATCGCTCGTTGCTCGTTCCAGCAATTCGGACCGTATGCAGGGGAGGGGGTGTTACGGCGTTTGATGATCGAATCTCCGGCAAATAGAATTCGGCGTTCAGGCTGGTAGAAAGACAGGTGTCCGGGCGTGTGACCGGCTGAATCCAGCACTTGCAGGCCGTCAAGAATCGGTAGAGTCTGACCGGGTTCAAGATAACGGTCCACCGGGGTGGCTGAAGCTGTAAATACAGGCAAAAATATCTTGAAAAGCAGCAGATCGAGCGGTTTCTGCGGTTTTAGTTCGCGTGACATTGTCCCACTGGCAATGGCAGCGGCTTCAGTTGCACTGGCAGCAATCGGGCATTGGTAGATTTTGGCCATGCGCTTTGCAGCGCCGTAATGGTCCCCGTCCGCGTGGGTGATCAGAATCAGGCTAAGTGTGGCCCTATGGTCGATCCTGGATAGCGCCCTAATGAGCGAGCGCGAGAATAAAGGCAGCCCCGCGTCGATCAGCGTGATCCGACTGTTTTCTACGATCATGTACTGGAAGATCGAGGCATTGGAATGCATAAATACGCCTGGAATGATCTGCTGCATAAAATGATTATATATCAAGCACTTTGGAGTACTAGCGGGAAGGGGGAGGGGTAACACTGTGATTTGAATGTTTCTATAATCTATTCGTTCCTCTGCTTACAAACACAGATGGACAATCTTGTTGTACGCCAGTACCGCACATTTACCCGGTCATCACCCGAGCAGGGGTGGCCAAAATATATGCATTAAACGATATGGTTTCGATAAGTACTATTATCGAAAGCATAAATATATACGCATTATACCCCTTCCAGGGTACCCCCACTGGAAATGTTCCAGAAAATTCTGGGATTATCGCATCACCATTATTTCTACACGCTTCTCAGGGCGCATATCGAATCATTTATGAAATTTTCTGAGTTTTGTGCGATATCAGAAAGCTTATCCCCCTGCTTACCAAGCATTGTAACCAGTAAAACCACATCCGAACCATTTACGCTTCTCTGAACCAAATCAATCTACCAGCATGCCTATCGTTATGAAATAAACACGACCTGTGAAATGGATCCCAGGTTGATTTGCAAGAAAATATTAACCTATACGAAATTACCGCCCTATCCAGCCAGGCTAATCCCGATCAATCTGCCAATTCCAAAGGTGATGGCGGCGGCCAGCAGGCCAAATATCATCATGCGCAGCCCGGAAAAGATCACTGACCGCCCGGTAAACAGCGTAATGGCGGTTCCCAGCAGGAACAAGCCAATAGTGCTCAGAATGATGGCAGTGAGAATCGCCTGGTTGCCCGTCAAAAAGATAAACGGCGCGACCGGGATGATCGCTCCGATGGCAAAAAGCACAAATGAGGTTATGGCAGCTACCCAGGCCGAGCCGCCGAGTTCTTCCGGATCAATTCCCAATTCTTCGCGTGCCATGACATCCAC
>CALMGN010000228.1 GCA_937863605.1 uncultured Anaerolineaceae bacterium | reverse complement strand
CTGCCATCCACGATGTGATCGTGGGGTTCGAAAAAGGCTATGGCACCCTGGTCGGCGAAAAAGGCGTCACCCTGTCTGGCGGTCAAAAGCAGCGCGTGGCAATTGCCCGCACTTTGCTCAAAAACCCGCGCATCCTCATCCTGGATGACTCAACCTCCTCGGTGGACACCGAAACCGAGGCCGAAATCCGAGAGGCGTTGCAAAACCTGATGAAGGACCGCACGACATTCATCATCGCCCACCGCATCCAGAGTATTATGGATGCCGACCTTATCCTGGTGATGGACAACGGGCGCATTGTGCAGTCCGGGAGCCATGCCGACCTGGTTGCGGTGGATGGGATTTACAAACAGATATTTAACATCCAGACGCGCATCGATGACGAACTGGAGAAGGAGATCGCCAGTGTCGGATGAATATTTCGAAGAAGAGGAGTTCAAAGCCCAAGTTAACGGCAAAACACTGCGCCGCATCCTGGGGTTGACCCGTCCGCACCTGCGCTGGGTGATCGGTTTTTTGGTCGCCATTATGACTGTATCCGGCCTGGACTCACTGTTCACGTACCTGAGCAAACTAATTATCGATGAGGGCATCCTGGCAGGCAATAAGCCGGAGCTCTACCGGCTGCTCGCCACGTACGGCGGTTTGACCCTGGTGCAGGCTGCAGGAGTTTTCAGTTTTGTGTTCCTGGCTGGCGTGCTCGGCGAAAGGGTGCGCTACGACCTGCGCCAAAAAATGTTCAACCACCTGCAGGGACTCTCGCTGTCCTACTTTAGCCGCACGCCGGTCGGTTGGATCATGTCCCGGGTCACCTCCGATTCCGAACGGGTAGCTGAGCTGGTCACCTGGGGTCTGCTGGATTCGACCTGGGCGGTCATGAACATCGTGACGGCAATGGGATTCATGCTGTATATTAACTGGCGCATGGCGCTCATCGTCCTGGCAGCCCTGCCCATTTTATTCTGGATCGCTTACGAGTTCCGCAAACGCATCCTGGGTGAGTTCCGCAATGTGCGCAAGTTTAACTCCAAGATCACCGGTGCTTTTAATGAGAATATCACCGGCGTACGGGTGGTCAAAGCCCTGGGCCGCGAAGATGCCAATCTGAAAGACTTCAGCGGACTGACCAGCGATATGTACCGCACCAGCTACCGCGCCGCCTGGTTGAGTGCGCTCTTCCTCCCGACCGTACAGATCATCTCAGCCATCGCGCTGGGCAGCATCGTCTTGTACGGCGGCGGGCAGGCACAAGCCGGCTCCATGACCATTGGCGGCATTCAAGCGTTTGTTTCCTACGTCACCTTCATGATGTGGCCAATCCAGGACCTGGCGCGCGTATTTGCTGAAATGCAGCATTCCATTGCCTCCGCCGAACGCATCTTCTCACTGATCGATAGTGTACCCGAAGTAAAAGACGGTCCCGAGGCTTATGATCCGGGATCCATGAAGGGCGATGTTGAATTTGAAAATGTCACCTTCTTTTACTCGGACGGCGATGGCAAACCGGTGCTGGAAGATTTTTCACTCAAGGTCAAGCGCGGCGAAACGATCGCGCTGGTCGGTCCAACCGGCGGCGGCAAATCCACCATTGTCAACCTGGTCTGCCGCTTCTATGAGCCCAAAAAGGGGCACATCAAAATCGGTGGCAAGGATTACACCCGCTATTCGCTGCATGCCATCCAGTCGCGCATTGGCATGGTACTGCAGACCCCGCACCTGTTCTCAGGCTCGATCCGAGAAAACATCCGCTACGGACGGCTAACCGCCACCGACCAGGAGGTTGAGAACGCCGCCAAAATGGCCGGAGCCCAAGATTTTATCGCCCGCTTCCCCAAAGGCTACGATGAAAATGTCGGTGAAGGCGGGAACTTGCTCTCGGTTGGTCAAAAACAGCTGGTCTCGCTGGCGCGTGCCGTGCTGGCTGATCCGGAAATCTTCATCATGGATGAAGCCACCTCGTCGGTCGATACCCTGACAGAAGCCCTGATCCAGCGCGGCATGGATACCATGATGGAAGGCCGCACCAGTTTTGTGATCGCCCACCGCCTTTCTACCATCAAACGCGCCGATCGGATTTTGGTGATCGAGGGCGGGCGCGTGGCTGAAACCGGCACTCATTACGAACTGCTGCGCAAACGGGGTAAGTATTATCA
>CALMGN010000227.1 GCA_937863605.1 uncultured Anaerolineaceae bacterium | reverse complement strand
ACCAGCTGATAGAAAATATTCCGGCCTTCTCGCTGAGTCACCACCAGATTCGCCTTGCGCAGCACCATAAGATGCTGGGAGATGCTAGCCTGGCGCAGTCCCAACACCGCCTCCAGATGGCAAACGCAGGCCGGCTCATTTCCGATAATCGCCAAAATTCGGATGCGGACCGGCTGCCCGATAATTGAGAACAGATTGGAAATTTGGTTTTCGGGAGAATTCACAGAATATATATTCGCACTCACGAATATATTATAAGCAATCTCCCAATTCCATGCCACCTGTCAACGGTCATGAAACCAGGCGTGATTTTTATCTTGATTTTTAGATGCGAATTTGAATCATGCTGAAGCGGTGATATTGCGAGTCGGAAATTAACAGCCGCCAACCTTCCTCTTAATGCGCAAGCTAAAGAGCGGATTTTATAGAAATAATGCAACAATAGGCTGCTCCAGGGGTGAAGCAGCCTTAGAAACGGTAGTATTTGACCTGTGCCTGGCTCGGTCAGTTTAAGGCTTTGTCGATCCCGTACACCACCATTATCTTCTCAAATTCCACTCTATTTGTCAACGTTACGCTGCATATTATGGCAGTCCTTCCAGGCCTGCTTTTAACCCTGTATCGGGTGCCGTAATAAGCCGGCAGTGAATAAAAATTGGCCTGATCCATCACTTAATACCTCTTGCAAAAATATATACTTAGTATATAATATAATTCGTTTTTATTTTAGGAGACTTATGTCAGTCCGAAATGCTCTCTTAGGCTTATTAGCGCAGCGTCCGTACTACGGCTACGAATTATTGGCCGCTTTAGACCAAATCTCGGGCGGTGGCGATGGCTGGGTGATTAACCCCGGCCAGATTTATGCCACCCTCGAACGCCTGGAGAAAGGCGGATTGATTGAGCAAGAGCCCACCAACGCTGCCGCGCCCGACAAACCGACCTACAAAGCGACCGACGCCGGGCGTCAGGAACTGACCGAGTGGCTTTCCGCTCCGGTGCAGACCAACCTGCAGCGTGACGAGTTTTACATCAAGCTGATGCTGGCGCTGGCGCTGGAAGACGTCGACCCGTACCGTGTGATCCAAATCCAACGCTCTTCCCTGTACCAGGAACTGCATGCCGTCACTACACAACGGGACGAGCTGGACATGCCCGCCGGCCTGGCCAGGAAGCTGCTTTGCGACAAAGAAGTTATGCACCTGGAAGCCGATTTACGCTGGCTGGAAATGATCGATGCGCGCCTGGACGATGTGAAACGCCAACCGGTTCAGCAAATTGAAATGCGCCCGCGCGGGCGCCCGCCCAAAGCCACCCGCGGAGCGAAATCACCGCCACCAACGGACAAAACTTAATCATGCGGTAGCCCGATTGATTCTCAAACACACATTTTAAAGGAAAATCTCATGTCCGTCATTAAGATTGAAAATCTAACCAAAATTTACAATTCCGGCACCACTGCCATTACCGCCCTTGACCACGTCAATTTTCAGGTTCAGCCTGAAGAATTCGTCGCGGTGATGGGCCCCAGCGGCTGCGGCAAATCGACCCTGCTGCATCTGATTGGCGGGTTGGATCATCCCAGCGAAGGCCGGGTGCTGATTAACGGCAAATCACTGGCTGACCTCGACGACGACTCGCTGACCGAGCTGCGCCGCCGCCAGATCGGTTTTGTCTTCCAGTTCTTCAATCTAATCCCGGTGTTGAGCGCGGTTGAAAATGCCGCCTTGCCTTTATTGCTGGATGGCATGAAACAAATCGAAGCCCGCGACCGGGCGATCGAATGGCTCAGCCGCTTTGACCTGGCTGACCGCCTGCAGAACCGCCCCGACCAGCTATCCGGCGGGCAGCAGCAGCGCGTCGCCATTGCCCGCGCCCTGGTCGCCGAACCATCGCTGATCCTGGCGGACGAGCCAACCGGCAACCTGGATACCCGCGCCTCCGATGAAATTGCTGGATTGCTGCGCCAGGTCACCAAGGAATGGGGACGAACGGTTGTCATGGTCACCCATGACCCGCGCATTGCCGCTTACGCCGACCGGATTCTCTTCTTGAAGGACGGTCGAATCGTTGATGATACCCTGCTGGAAACCAGAAACGGCAGCAATTACGAGGCTGTCACGGCGAAACTCAAAGAAATAGGAGATTGAGAGGAAAAAAATGAACTTCCAACTCAGTCTCGCCTTACGCTATTTGAGTGGCCGCAAATTACGCGCACTGCTCACCACCCTGGCTATTGTATTTGGGGTGCTGGTCGTTTTTGGCATGAATACCATCATCCCCGCGATGATGAAATCTTTCCAGGCAAACGTTCTGGCTGCTTCCGGGCAGGTTGACGCCACGATTTCGCTCAAAACAGCCGACGTTTTCCCGGTCGATGAACTCGCCAGAGTGGCGTCCATCCCGGGCATCCGTGCGTCAACCGGGTTGTTGGATCGTACGGTGAATTTGCCAGCCGATTATTTTGACCACGATCCGGCTGCACCCGACAGCATTTCAGCGCTTTCAGTGGTCGGAATCAATCCTGCCGAAGCGCGCAGCGTACATAGCTACAACATTATCTCCGGCCGTTTTTTGCAGGACGCTGACACCAGCGCCGCTGTCGTCAGCCAAACCCTGGCGGATAATATCGGAGCGGGAATAGGTTCAGACCTTAAACTGCCTACCGCGATTGGTGAGCAAACGCTAAGCATTGTCGGGATTCTGCCCGCGCGGGCCATGCCCGGCAACGAGGAAGTTCTTGTTACCCTGGCGCAAGCTCAGAGTATGTTTGGCATGCCGGCCAAAATCAATACCATTGAGGCCAACTACGACACATTGGACAACGCCAGCCGGGCAGAAATCCAGGCCGCCATCCAGTCCGCGTTGGGCAGCGAGTACCAGATCGGCGCGCTGGCTTCCAACTCAGAACTGCTAACCAACCTCCAATTAGGCCAGACCATCTTTAACGTGCTGGGCGTCATGGGCTTGCTGATGGGCGGTTTCATCATATTCAACACATTCCGCACCGTTGTAGCTGAGCGCCGGCGCGATATCGGTATGCTGCGCGCCCTGGGTGCCAGCCGCAAGTCGATCTTTTACATCATTCTGATCGAAGGCCTGGTGCAGGGTGTTCTCGGCACGGCCCTCGGGATTCTGTCCGGATATGGGTTTAGCGTGCTTGTGCTTAAGTTAATGGGCCCGGCTTTACAAAAATTCCTCAACGTTAAGCTGGGCATGCCTGAGGTTTCGCTGCCGATTATCCTGATAAGCATCGGGCTGGGGGTCGGCGTAACCCTGTTAGCCGGATTGATACCGGCGGTGAGCGCCAGCCGCGTCACACCGTTGGAAGCGCTGCGCCCGTCAGTCGGCAAACTCAATTTCCGCCGCCTGGCTGGCCTGGGATTCTGGGTAGGAGCGGTGATGATCGCCCTGGCTGTGGCGGCCCTGCTGACCCGTAACGCCGGATTGATCGGGGCCGGCGGCATGTTGTTCATCATCGGTTTAATCCTGATTGCACCCTCCCTGGTCAGCCCGATCGCAGCCCTCTTTGGCGGGATAGCAAGTTTGATTTTTGCCCGCCAGGGGACCGCGCATTTGGCGCAGGGGAACCTCTCCCGGCAGCCAGCCCGCGCCGCAGTGACTGCCAGTGCCACAATGATCGGCCTGGCCATCCTGGTCACACTTGCGTCTATCATCACCAGTGCATCGATCGGGTTCGAACGCGTGCTGCGCAAGAGTCTTGGCAGCGATTACCTGCTCATCCCCCCATCCGTCGCCGTTTGGGGAACCAACGTTGGTTCCAACCCGGATTTCGCCAAGGAATTGCGCGGAACTGAAGGCGTTGCTGTGGTGAGCTCATTGCGGTTTGCCCCAGCACAAGTCAACGAGCTGCCCATATCGTTAATGGGCATCGACCCCGATTCCTACGGTCAGGTCAGCGGGTTGACCTTCGCCGCCGGCGACGAGGCGACTGCCTATTCCGCCCTGAAGACCCCTCGCTCGGTCATTCTCAACGCGGTTCTTGCGACAAGTGTTGGCGCGAAGGTTGGGGACGAAGTGAATATGCTCACCCCCAATGGCTTAAAGCCGTACAAAGTGGTTGCGATCGGCGGCGATTATCTCAACGCCAAAATTGCCACAGCCTATGTCGCTCAGGCTGATATCGCTGCCGACTTTGGCCGCACCGAGGATGTGCTGCTGCAGCTCAACCTCACTCCCACGGCTAACCGCACCACAGCCGAAAGCGCAATCAAGGCCGTGGTTGCCCGCTATCCACAATACCGGTTGGTCTCGGGGAGCGGTTATATTGATGAGAATATGCAGTTGTTTGACGTGGCTTTTGCCGCCATGTATGCGGTCTTGATTTTCCTGGCCGTGCCGTCGCTGCTTGCCATGCTGAATACCCTGGCGATCGGCGTCATCGAGCGCACCCGTGAAATCGGCATGCTGCGGGCGGTTGGCGCCACACGTAAACAGGTGCGGACGATGATCGTGGTTGAAGCGATTATCCTGGCGGCCATCGGTACAGCCTTTGGCTTACTGGCCGGGCTGTATCTTGGATACACTACCGTGGAAACGCTGCACCTTAGCGGCTTCCCAATGGAATACGCCTTCCCGGCCAGCGGGGTTGTCATGACCGTTGCCGCCGGCCTGCTATTCGGGGTTCTGGCGGCGATCATCCCTGCCCGCCAGGCGGCCCGGCTGGATATAGTCCAGGCGCTGCATTACGAATAAACTATTTACGGATGCTGGCGGTCAGCCCGCCGTTGGCGCGCTGCAACTCGTGAGGGTCGGCGCGTACCAGTGCGGTCGGGCTGCCGCCGCCGGTGTAAACCAGCGGTTTTTCGAAGGTGCGCTCATCCATCACAAAGAGCGCCTCAAAACCAAACGAAGGGGTACCTCCCATTGGGTAACCCGTGCGCGCCAGGATCTCCTCGGTGGTCGCCAGTCGTGGAGTGCCGTCCAGGCCAAGCGCCTCGGCAACGTATACAGCTGAAACACGGTCCTCACCCTTGACGATGGCTACCACCAGCAGCCCGTCCGGTGCGATCATGCAAATGTTTTTGACCAGATCCTGCGGTGTGACCCTCGCGGCAAGTGCGGCTTCGGCTACCGAATGGGTGGACTGGTCAAAAGTGAGATGTTCGATCTGCCAGCCATGTTCCGCAATGGTGGTTTTTAACCGGGCTTCATAGGGATCGGTCACCGGGAAGATGTGCTCCAGACGGAACCCGGCTCCGAGTGAAAACAGGCGCTTTAATTCCTCCACCGCATTCAGCGCCTGCGCATGCTCCTCAGCGCTAACCTGCAATGCTTGGTATTCGTCTTCATCCAGCAGCAGCCAGTGCCCGTCAGGATAAACCAACAAATCCAGCGCCAGATCAACATAGGTCAGCGTACCATCTGCCAGCAGTGCCGGGCGGGTGACGTTGCAATACCAGCCCTTGACCGCACCGCTGTCGCGGTCATGCATTTCGAAAATGTTAAACCAGCGCCGGGTGTAATAGGCTTCGATGAAGAGATCGCCCTTTATTAACGGAATACCCTGAAAGACGCTGTCCTCGCGGTTAAAAGTCGCCTCAATTAAAACAGCATCTGGCGTGCGCTGCAGCACCTGCCCACTGTAGCGCCAGGTCTCCTGCTCTTGCAAGTTTTGTTTAATGATGGTGATTTCGCTGCCTGGAAGCATAACAATTAGTTCCGCTACTTCAGGACCAATACATTTTCCGGGTCCAACGCGAGAGTTACCCGGGCATGCATCGGGGGTGGATCGGGTAAATAAAATTGAAATACCGAATGGTCAGCGCAGCGCAGCGAAACCCGGTACGATTCACCGCGGAAGGTTGTGTCATCCACCACCCCCGTCAAGGTGTTGCCCTCCCCGCTCTCAGTCGCCAGCTGCACACCCTTCGGGCGGAAAAGCAGCGACACCTCGCTGCCTACGGGTTCGGTCGAATCGGCCTCCGAAGGCGAAAAATCGCCAAGAGCGGTCCGCACGCGCATCGGTTGGCGGCTGACCACCTTGCCCGGCAGTACATTGGTCAATCCCAAAAAACGCGCCGCCCACACCGATACCGGGTGGTTATACACTTGATCAGGGGCGCCGTCCTGCTCCACCTTCCCTTCATTCAGCAGTACCAATCGGTCAGCGATGGCAAAAGCCTCTTCCTGATCATGGGTGACATAAATCGCCGGGATTTGCGTCTCATGCAGCAGCTCGCGCAAGAACTGCCCCAGCTGCTCCCGCAGCGCCCGGTCGAGCGCGCCAAGCGGCTCATCCAGCATCAACATGCGCGGACGCGGCGCCAGCGCCCGCGCCAAAGCCACCCGTTGCTGCTCACCCCCCGACAGGTCCGTCACCCGCCGGTTGGCAAACCCGCCCATGTTGACCCGTTCCAATGCTTCGTTCACCCGCTGGTTAATCTCGTGCTTTGGCAGATTCTGCATGCGCAGCCCAAAGGCTACATTTTCAGCCACCCGCCGGTGCGGAAAGAGCGCATAATCCTGAAACATCAACCCAAAATGACGCTGATGCACCGGCACGTCCGCCAGGTCAGCGCCGTCCCAGAACACCTGCCCGCTTTCCGCAGCTTCCAAGCCAGTGATAATGCGCAGCAAGGTGCTTTTCCCGCTGCCGGACGGCCCGAGCAGGCAAACTGTCTCGCCTTCTGCCACGTCGAACGAAACTCCGCGCAGCAGCGGTTTGCCTTCATACATTTTATGAATTTCGCGGACAGATAAGGCCATTTGATTTCCCTCTGTGGTATTGACGTTCCTATGCTACCACTCTTCGCGAATACCGGGCAGCCGCACGCGTTCAATCAACAGAATACCCAGGCCGCACACCAGCATTAATAGGGTGCTCATGGCAATCGCCTGCCCGTAGTTCAACGCGCCAGGCTGCCCAATAAAGCGGTAGATGGCCACCGGCAGGGTGGGATATTCAGGACGCGCCAGGAAACTGGTCGCGCCGAATTCGCCCAGCGAAATGGTGAAGGCGAAGACCGCGCTTACCAGCGCAGCCCGGGTGATGATGGGTAGATCCACCTCCCACCAGACACGCCAGGGTGATGCCCCCAGCACACCCGCTGCCTGCCGTAAACTGACCGGGATGGAACGCAGCGCTGGCAGCAGGGTGCGCACCACAAAAGGCAGCGCTACCAGCGAATGCGCCAGGGGAATCAGCAGCGGAAATGAGCCCGGGTCAAAGGGCGGGCGGTTGAAAACCACGATAAACCCCAGCCCCAGGGTCACGGCTGAAGTGCCGAGCGGCAGCATCAGCAGCGGGTCGAGCACCCGGTTGATACGCGCGCGCCGCGCCAGGGCGCTGGATGCCAGGAATCCCAGGGTGAGCGAAAACAACACGGTAGCGCCAGCGTACACCAGTGAATTCCGCGCCGCCGCGATGGGTGGCACGTAAAAGAGCGAACCCCGCCGGTTTACGAATAACTCGCGGTAATAATCGAAGGTCAGTCCGGTTTCTACAACCCCGCGCTCGCCGCGGTTTGCCTCCAGGCGCACCACCGAGCGGGCGCCCAGCGCCGCCAGCGGCAGGATCAACAGCGACGCTAAAACTGTCAGGGTCACGCCCACCAGCAGCTTTTCCCGCCAGGTGCGCATACGCCGCATCCCCTCGCCCTGCAAACGCGGCGCCAGCGGCACATTCAAATGCAGCGACGCCCGTGAATAGGCGATTGTCAACACCAGGGTGCACAGCAGCTGGACCGCAGATAGCAAGCCAGCCAGCGGCAGGTTGAGCATGTGCATGGCCTGGATATAAATCTCTACCTCCAGTGTGGCGAATTGCGGTCCGCCAAGCAGCAAAATCACGCCAAAACTGGTGAAATCAAACATGAATACCAACAAGCCGGCTGCCAGAATCGCCGGGCGCAGCAGCGGCAAGGTTACCTCGCGTAGCGTTCGCAGCGGAGTCGCACCCAACACACGGCTGGCCTGCTCCATGCGCGGATCCAGCTGGCTCCAGGCGCTGCCAACCACCCGGATGACAATGGTGGTGTTGTAGAAAACGTGCGCAATCAGGATCGCCGGCAGCGAGTTGAGCATTTGCAGCGGCGGAGCCGAAAGGTCAAACAGGTTCATCAGCCCAAGGTTGATCCATCCGCGCGGGCCGATCAAGGCGTTGAATGCTGCCGCCACGACCACGGTCGGCAGGATAAAAGGCAGGGTGGTCAGTACCCGCAGCAGCGATTTTCCCGGGAAAGTGTAGCGTCCAAAGATGTAGGCAGCCGGCAGCCCGACCGCCAGCGTGACCAGTGTGGACAGCGCGGCCTGGTAAAAGGTGAAACCCAGCGGGCGGGTGACCCGTTCCAGCAGGTTGGCTTGCGGTGCTGCTTCCGCTGCCGCCTGACCCGCCAGCCGGAACACCGACAGCAAAGGCGCGAAGAAAAATAATGTCAGGAAGAGCAGCGGCAGCAGCCAGAGCGCCAATACGCCCCGGCTGCTGCGAGATTTCAACGCCGTTCCTGCCGCGGGCAGATTCAACGCAAAACGGTCTCCGTCCAGGCCTCAATCCAGACGGTACGGTTGGCAGAAATAGTAGCCGGATCCAGCGTAGCTGGCTGCAGCGGGACCTGAGCGTAGCTCACGAAAGCCTCCGGCAATTTAGCGTCCGGCTGAACTGGATAGACAAACATTTGCAGCGGCATATCCTCCTGGAAGGGGATGCTCAACATAAAGTCGACAAACGCTTCGGCCAGCGCGCGCTGCGGCGTATCTGCCAGGATGCCGACGAACTCGATCTGCCGGAAGCAAGTGCCGGGAGCGATAATCGATGCGGTGGGGGCGTCCGTTAGCGGGGTTTCGGCAAAGATTACCTCGGCTGGCGGGCTTGAAGCGTACGAGACCACCATGGGTTGCGGTCCGCGCCCGGACGAGCCGGAGAAGTTGGTGTAGTAAGCTGTATTCCAGTCGTTGACCACCACCAGACCGTTATCCTTCAGCTGCTGCCAGTAGGCCAGGTAGCCGTCCTCGCCGAAATGGGCGATGGTTGCCAGCAGGAAAGCCAGCCCCGGGGAGGATGTGGCTGGATTCTCGATTGCCAACAGGCCTTTATAAGCCGGGGCAGTCAGGTCCTCAAGCGACTGCGGCAGCGCCAGATTTTTCTCGGCAAAATAAGCTTTATCGTAATTGATGCAAACGTCGCCGTAATCAACCGGCAGCGCCCGATTGTCGGTATCCAGCTTGAATTCAGCCGGGATATTGGCCAGTAAGGGTGAAGCATAAGGTTCGAACAGGCTTTCGTCCAGCGCGCGCGAGAGGAAGGTGTTATCGACGCCGTAGAACACGTCCGCCAACGGCGCGCCCTTCGACAGGATCGCCTTGTTCAGCGCCGCGCCAGTATCGCCGCTGGGCAGGAAGGACAGCTTGACGTTATTCTCCTGCTCGAACTGGGCCACCAGCGCTTCACTGACCAGGAACGAGTCGTGGGTCATGACGCGCAGCACTGCCGGTGCTGCCGGGGTGGGAGTTGTGGAAGGGGCAGCCACCTGGGGGACACAGGCTGCCAGTAACATGGCGCTCAACGCGATGGTTAGGGTTAATTTTTTCAAGGTTAGTAAATTCCTTTCGTCAATCTGCCGGATTTTGACGAGTGTGGATGCACAACAGCGCACCCGAACGCACCTCGATCACTGCTTCGTTTTCCAGCATGACATTGCTGACCCCGCGGGAGCGGCTGGGACACAGCGTCTCCTTTTCGAGCGGGAATTTGAGCCCCTGGGTGGTGATGCCTTTGGAGCAGCCCTCCATCGAAAGCAGCGAGAGGGTGTCACCGGGGGTGCCGGTCACAGTCGCCTTGGAGCGGATGATCAAAATTTCCTCGTGCCCGTCATCCAGACGCACGTCGATACCTTTGAGTTCGTCCATCTCCAGCAGGTAGAGGTTGGCCAGAGTCTGATCGAGGCGGCCGCCCAGAGCTGCCACTACGCGAATCTCGTGCATGCCGCGTTCCGCCAGCCGCACCAGAGCCAGTTCCAGATCGGTGGCGTCTTTTTCACGCGGATAAATTTCCAGCTCGACGCCGGCTGCGCGCAGGCTTTCCACCTCCTGCGCCGGCAGCGAATCCAGGTCGCCGATTAACAGGTGTGGTTGGATGCCCAACTTTTTCATGTGCAGGTAGCCGCCGTCGGCCGCCACCAGCGTATCCTCCGGCTGCAGCACCAAACGCACGGCTGCAGCGTTGACCAGTTCACCGTTGGCAAAGACCACGGCTCGAGTGTTATTCATCAAAAAACCCTCCTTGCGGGGAGGGTTTCAGCTCATGCTCAAGCATATCCCTCCGCCGGCATTATCCGGATCAGGTCTGCGGGTCGAAGGTTACGCGCCTTCCTCTCAGCCCGGCTTACCGGGCTCCCCGTTGTGTTTATCGATCTGTCGTCAGTATAGCCTGCACAACAGGAAAAGTCAAGAAAAGTGGAATTTCGTAGGTCGGATTGAGGGGCGGCGGTTGATCTTGATTTAGGAAAATATCCCGGCAGCCGCGAAATCCGACCTCAGAATGACGGTATTCCTTTGCTCCGCTTCGCGATCGTATGCGTTAGTACAGAACACGTGCAACGCACCTCGTAGGTGCATCGCACGTCGGTTAATCCAGCGGTAACCGCTGAATGCGGATGACGCAGTTGGGATCGCCATTGGCGCGGCAGGCGGTTTCCTCCACCTGAAACACCTTCCCGCCGCTGCTCCAGGCCAGATACTCACGCAGCAGCCCGAGCATAAAATGCGATACCGCTGACTCGATTCGCGGGTCCTGGCAATACTCGCAATCAGCCAGCGTCCAGAGCCAGGCGTCCGGTTCGGCGGTGACCGCCACCTTTATGCCGCAGGCGCAGTAAAAAATAGCCGCCAGCTTTTCCAATCCGGCGCGCGCCCGTTTGCGCACTGGCAGCAACCGGTATTCTTCCGCTTCAAAGCCGCCCTCACTCCCGAAGGCGCGCACGACCCCCTGAAACGATGCCTGGCCAACCCTTACAGCAGCGCCGCGGGCGCCTAACACGCCGTAACGCGTATCCAGGGCTGCAGCCAGTAGCCTTACGTCACCGGCGCCCCCGTTAAAAGATTGACCAGCACCCGGTAGTTGCACCCCGGCTGTTTCGAACAGAACAGCCAGTTCGGCACTGTCAAGCACCTCGCGGGCGCCTTCCAGCACAATTTGGATCATTTGAGCGGAGCAATTGGAGGGTTCGGATTCGGTCATCGGCATTCCTGGGGGTAAGGTGTCGATGATCCTTGCACGAAGGATCAAAGCAGGATGATCTATTGATTTGAATTTGGTTAATGCAGGGTACCGCGCACATCCCGTTATGCAGGGAGAATTTCGCCTTAAATTTTAGCAGAAAACCGTCTCGCTGCGGGGTGCCAATCCGGATTAACCATTTTAACCCAAATTAGACCAGATTCTCTGGCCGATTAAACATTGGATTTGATTAAGCCAATCAATCCGCTGGCGTTTCGATCGATTCAAGAATACTGTAAAGCAGCTCCAGCAGGACGGTTTTTACCGTTTCCTTCTGGCTGGCAACGCATGGCAGCAGCTTTACCTGCGGATCAAGCCGCAAAGCCAGGCGAATATCCTCCGCTTCCCAGGCGTCATCGCAATCTTGTTTATTGGCTGCCACCACATAAGGCGTTGGCGCATACGCACGAAAGGTTTCCAGGATGCCGCGGGCTTCACGGAAGGTTTCGGGGCGGGCGCTGTCCACCAGAACGACAAAACCGAGCATCCCCTCGGACAGAATTTCCCACATAAAATCAAAACGTTTCTGTCCGGGGGTGCCGAATAAGTACAAAACTAGTTCGTCATCCACGGTGATGCGGCCAAAATCCATCGCCACGGTAGTGCTGCTCTTTATCTTTTCAGCTTCGGCCGTAATTTTACGCTCGGTGGAGACAACATCGATTTCGCTTACCGAGCGGATAAATTCTGTTTTGCCTGCGTTGAAGGGTCCGGTGACTACGATTTTGACGTTTTGCATCCTTTATCCTTTGCCGCAGAACTATAGGGAGCGGATACGGTTAATCAACCGTTGTATAAGCGACTTGTGCTCCTCTTTGTTCACGGGCGGCAGTGACCGGGGCGGCATCACTGGCGGGATCCCGCCGGGTCGGACCATTTCAACAACTCCGGCCTGCAGCAGTGCGTAGGCAATCCGGCGGATTTCGAGGTCGTTCATGTGCGTGGCCTGGGCGATCTGGCGCATGGAATTTTTGGGATTCACATAGCGTACAACCCGCCACTCTTCCAGATTCAGGTTCAGGTGGCGCAGGTTGGCGCCCGGCCGGTCGGTGAATTTAAGCGCCATGTCCAGGCTGGGGATTTCTTCTTGCAGCTGTTCCCACTCGCGCAGCTGGCGTGACCCTTCCATGATCAAGTTTTCCAGGTCGATCCGCACCGGTATCTTCCCGGTGGGCACTGGCGATGTCTGGTCAAACTGGAAGATACCTTCCACCCAGGTAAACAAACGCCGAATCACCTCGATGGAGTACAACTGCAGACTGTCGAAGACGTCCTTTTGCGACAAATACCCTGCGTTGATCAGCAGCAGCCCGACTTCTTTATCGGTCATCATCCGCGTTCGTTCGCGGATAACCCGTGCCTGGTTGGCGGTGATTTTGCGGCTGCGGGCTAAAATAGCCGAAAGGTCATTTTCCTCGCGACCAATGAGCGCCAGCGCCAGTTTCCCGTCGCGGAAATAGATACGCGCCATCTCCCCGGGGCCTTCAACAGTCAGCATGCCGGTTTTTTGCGCCAGGTTGATTAAATTTAGAATTTGCGTGAATGAAAAATCGCGCAGATTACCCCTTAATGCCATGGGTGCCTCTATCGCCGGACAGATTCGGTTTTAAAATTATAACAAATCTACCGCTAAATGACATTGTAAAACCTCGACGGTTTGGAAAGGCATCCTTACAATTCCGTTGAGTCTGACAGGTTATTGTATTTTCCAAGGCCGCCCCCCTGTTGAACCCTGCTTCAGGATGTGCGAGTATAATCGGTTCATCCCGCTATTATATCGGATGAAAATCGTCCCTATGTGTGGAACCATTCTAGGTATGTGCAATTCTCTTGCCAACCAGGACCGCCCCGGCGAAAATGCCAGCCTGTTTCGCGAATTTGCTGGCCGCATGGGCAATTTTGAGCGGGTCCCGACGGAAATTAACCGCCATGTGATCGAATTGGCTGCCAGGGCGATTCGGGGCCTCACGCCAGTCGGGATAAGCTGATGCCGCCGCCGGATTTGCTGCACACCTTGCACGGACGCGACCTGGGTTTCCTCAAAATGGTCGCCGGCCTGTGGGGAAGTGAGTTGGACGCGCCCAACGTCCGCACAGCGCTTCCCATGCTGACCCGCGCGATGCTCAATCCAGAGTTGGCCAACGAGATCGTCGGAGTGCTGCCGGTTGCTGCCCAGGATGCGCTGACCGCGCTGGCCGAGCATGGGGGATTAATCCCCTGGGCGCAGTTCACCCGAACCTATGGCGAAGTACGCTCGATGGGCGCAGCCCGGCGCGACCGCGAACGCCCTGACCTCAATCCGCGCACACCGGCAGAGATGCTGTGGTATTACGGCCTGATCGGGCAGGCATTCCTGGACACGCCGCCAGAACCGCAGCAGTATGCCTATCTTCCGGGTGATTTATTTAGCCTATTGGAAATTCCGGAGCACCGACCTGCGAATGTGCTGGGCCGTCCTGCTTCCCCCGGCGAAACCGCCCACCTCATCCTTGTCACCGACAGGGTGCTGGATCATGCCTGCACGCTGCTGGCCGCGCTGCGGCTGGGGTTGCCGCTGGATCAAATCCAATCCACCAGATGGGATATCCCCCTTCCCAACCTGAAGGCGCTGCTGTTCGCCGCCGGCTTGCTGGACGCCAACGACCTTCCGCTTCCCGAGCCGGTACGCCATTTTCTGGAAGCCCCGCGCCCCCAGGCACTGGCGCAGTTGGCGGGCGCCTGGCTGCACAGCCCAACCTACAATGAACTGCGCCTGCTGCCCGGTCTGTCGTTCGAGGGCGACTGGGCGAACGATGCGCTGCAAGCCCGCACGCGTATCCTGGAACACCTCAGCCAACTGCCGCAGTACTCGTGGTGGAGCCTGGCGGCTTTCACCGCCGCTATCCGCGAGCGCGACCCGGATTTTCAACGCCCGGCCGGGGATTACGACTCCTGGTTTATTCGCCGCGCCGGCACGGATCAGTTCTTGCGCGGTTTTGCCACCTGGGACGAAGTGGACGGCGAAGTGGTGCGTTCACTGATCCGCGGACCGCTCCATTGGCTCGGTTTCCTTGACCTGGCCGCGCCCGATCCGAATGTTCCCGGGGCCGCCTTCCGCCCATCAACCTGGGCAGCTGAATTATGGATGGAACACGCCCCGGGCGGCCTTGCGGCTGAGGAAGGGCAGGTTAGCGTGCACAGCAATGGGCAGCTGGACGTGCCGCGACTGGTCCAGCGCGCGGTGCGCTACCAGCTGGCGCGTTTTACCGCCTGGCTTGGCGAAGACGATGCTGCCTATCCCTTCCGCATCACGCCGGAATCGCTGGAACGCGCCCGTCAGCAAGGGCTGCGCGTTACCCAGCTCATCGGACTGCTGAAAAAGCACACCAGCGGCCCGCTCCCGCCGGCGCTGATCCAAGCCCTGGAGCGCTGGGAACAGCACGGCACCGAGGCCGCCCTGGAAAAAGTGCAACTATTGCGCGTTACCCGGCCGGAAATCCTGGCAGCCCTGCGGAAAGTGCGCGCCAGCCGCTTCCTGGGTGAAGAAATCTCCCCCACCGTGGTGGTGCTGCGCCCGGGCGGCGCCGATGCGATCCTGCAGGCTCTGGCAGAGTTGGGCTACCTGGGCGAGTCGCGTCTTGGAACCGATGTATAATGACAAAAGGCACAAAGCGTGCCTTCTGCTCGATTTCAAACTCCCCATACTCCATTTGAGGTGCTCATGACCGATCGTTTGGATTGGATTCAGAAAGAATTGGACGGCTTAAAAGAGGCCGGGCTGTATAACCGCATCCGCACGTTGTCATCCCCGCAGGGCGCCTGGCTGGTGGTGGATGGCAAGCGTGTGCTCAATTTTTGTTCCAACAACTACCTTGGCATGGCCAACAACCCGCGCCTGGTGGCGGCAGCCAAGCAGGCCCTGGACACTTACGGCGTCGGGCCGGGAGCGGTGCGCACCATCGCCGGAACCATGGACCTGCATCTGGAACTGGAACGGCGCCTGGCAGCCTTTAAAGGCGTCGAGGCAGCCATCACCTTCCAGTCGGGATTCACCGCCAACCTGGCGGCTATCGCCGCTCTGGTGACCAAAGACGACATCATTTTCTCGGATGAGCTCAATCATGCCAGCATCATCGACGGCTGCCGCCTGTCCGGCGCGCCCACCATCCGCTTCGCCCACGCTAATCCAGCCGACCTGGAACGGGTCATTGTCGAGCACCAGGGCACTTACCGGCGGGCATTGTGCATCACCGACGGCGTCTTCAGCATGGATGGCGATATTGCCCCGCTGGACAAGATTTACGAAATTACATCCAAACACGGCATTATGCTGATGGTGGATGACGCCCACGGCGAAGGGGTCATGGGCAAAGGCGGGCGCGGCATTGTTGACCATTTCCACCTGCACGGCAAGGTGGATATCGAAGTCGGTACGCTCTCCAAGGCTTTCGGCGTGGTCGGCGGACTGGTGGCTGGCAAAGCCGTGATCGTCGATTGGCTGCGGCAGCGCGGGCGCCCGTTCCTGTTCTCGTCAGCGGTGACCCCGCCGGACGTGGCCGCCACCATTGCCGCGGTTGACCTGCTGGAAGAGTCCACCGAACTGGTGGACCGGTTGTGGTCGAATGCCCGCTACTTCAAAGATGAAATGAAACGCCTTGGATTTGACACCGGCCAAAGCGTCACACCTATTACCCCGGTCATGCTGGGCGAGGCGCCGCTGGCGCAGCAGTTCAGCCGCGAACTGTTCGAAGAAGGCGTATTTGCCATGCCGCTGGGCTTCCCGACCGTCCCGCGCGGCAAAGCGCGCATCCGGGTGATGATCTCGGCGGTGCACGCCCAGGCCGATTTGGATCAGGCGCTGGAGAAATTCGCCAAAGTTGGGCGAAAATTAGGGGTGATTGCATAATTGGGAATAAATAAAATAGAAGGCGAGTGAATCTATCGAAGCCTGTTGGCTGAGCTTGTCGAAGCCTGCCGCCCCTTCGACAAGCTCAGG
>CALMGN010000226.1 GCA_937863605.1 uncultured Anaerolineaceae bacterium | reverse complement strand
TAGATCATCCCACTCGCTCCGCTCGGGGACGCAAAAACCGCGAAATGGAGAGGGTTAAAAGAAGGCAAAGGTAAAAAAATTGAAGCGCTCTCCAGATGTGGAGAGCGCTTTTCGTTGTAGGATGCAGCTTTAATGAATCGGAACTAAAAATCCACATCATTCAGTTGCCAGACCATCAGTCTTATCCGCCGCCCTGCTCCCGCGCGGGTAACGATTGCAGATAAAGCCAAATTGACCTAAGTTCATCATCGGTCATCTGGCCAAAATTCTTCCATGGCATATCTTCGTTTAATGGTCGATAATCAGGCGTCACACCTGTGCGCATGGTCGTGAAAAAGTCTTCCTCCGACCAGGCATTCAACCAGCCTCCCGGTGTTAAGTTCGGCGTAAGGATTTCCTGTCCGGGTGGACCAAATGGCGCCCCGTTCAAGTTCGCCCCGTGGCATTCTGTGCACGTGCGAGACAGATATTCCCCATAAGCCACCGACACACCCGGTTCCGGCGCAAGCGGCAGCGAGCCGGTGTGGTCAATCTTATCGACTGCCGGGGGTGGAAACATCCCTGCTGCCATCATCACCCGCCCGAGGAGTTCAATGCGCCTTTCCGGAAGCGTGTTGTCCACAGGCGGCAGGCTCTTGAGGTAGGCGATCAATGCGCCCAGGTCAGCATCACCCAAGAAGTGAAAAGTATTCGACTGCATAATCAACAATGCTCTTCCGTCATGGCCTACGCCGTGCCGGATAGCCCGAACCCAGTCTGCATCGGTCATGAGACCACCGACTCCGCCTGCACCAGTAGTGAGGTTGGGCGTTGGGATGCTAACCATACCAGGCACCTCAAACAAAATCTCGCCGCCCAGGTTTTCGGTGTGACATTTCGTGCAGGTGAAGATGACAGCAATATGCTCACCGCGCTGAATTGCCTCCGCACCGGTAGGAATGGTGGCAGTTTCGACAGGAATATCGTATTTCTTGCTGGCCTTTGCCCCACCAACAACCGCTAAAACCAAAAAGGCCAGCACCAACAGCCCTACCAGGCCGCCCACCACAATACCAATCCATTTCAATATTTTTCTCATAGAATGATCTCCTCGACTGACTCGGGTTAGGTTCGAATGAACGCGCTGTCGTACAAGCCAGCGTTCCTATATAATCCCTGATCCTGAAAGGTTCCCTTACGAATAATGCTCATACCCTGACCAACAGCACCTGGATTAGATGGGCTTGAAGACCATCAACCAGGTGATAAGCGCCAGACCGCCCAGGCCCACCGCCGCCAGGACTACCGGGCGCGATTGGTTCAGCAACCGGTCGACCTCTTCGTTGCTGGCCGGTTCGACCGCCGGCTGCGGCTTGTAGTTCACCATGTAGGGCTCGCCAATGGCCTTGCGAACCTGATGATAAAAGCCTGTCGCTACCATGCTCATATAAACGGAGATGGCGATGAGCAGTCCCAGCGAAAGCCAGATCCAGCCGCGGCCCCACCAACGGCCGATAAAACCACTCACAATCCCGGTCAGCAGGAGGATGAGGATGGAGGCGTTGAGAATTCCTATAGAACTGCCGGAGAGATTCAGCAACGCGCTGATGCGCTCTGGTTTGCGCTCTTTTCGTAGCGTAAAGGCAACGGCCACGGAAATTCCATGCGACATCAAAAAACCAAAAACGGCCAAAACATGCAGGTAGACAATCCATAGATACATCGATTTACCCTCTCTGGCGCTATAGCGATCGAAAAACTCAGATCCGAAGGGTTATTCCCCGGCAGGTGTCAAGCGGATGACCGGTATTTCGCGGCTGGTGCCTTTCTCATACTTCAGGAAATTGTCACTGGCTGCTTTGAATTGCTCGTACGTCCGGTTGCGTTCTTCACCGGTGAGGATTTCTGCCTGGACGTTGAAAGTCTTATCGCCGATTTCTATTTTGGCTTCCGGTCTATGCTTCAAATTGAGATACCAACCAGGATGCCAATCCACACCACCACCCGAGGCCGAAACGAGATAATTTTGTCCGGCTTCAAGGAATACGACGGGATTTGTATGGGGCTTGCCCGATTTTCGCCCAAATGTTGTAATGAGCATAATCGGTAAATTGGCAGCCTTATTCGCGAATTTTCCTCCGCTCATGTGTAAAAGACCGACATGGATCGTATTCGCGATATGGATAACCTTTAATAAAGTTTTCGATGGTTTGGTTGTCATCTTAGAGTTCCATGTAAATTTCTTAATCCCATTGGTGAGAGTCCCAGGGTTACATACCCGCCGGCGGTGGAACCAGCCCAAGCTGCTGCAGGATGCCCAACTGGTCGATCAAGGTCCAGTCTTCAATGATCCGGCTATTTTCGGTGCGGGCGAAGATGATCCCCTGAACCTCAATCGATTTACCGGTAGGCGGGCTGCCCAGGAATAAACCCTTGTGCGTTCCGCGCATCGTCCAGCGCGCTGCAACCCGATCGCCCTCATTAATTTCATCATCGACCGTACAGTGAAGATCGGGGAAGGCGGTACGGAATGTCGCTATCAGCCACTTTAGACCCTCCGGACCATTCGGACTTCCACCGAAGGTGTTATGGGCGAAATGCTCGAGAGTCAAGACTTCGTCCACTACAGACAGGTCGCCCTGGCTGAAAGCCTCTGCGAAGAGTCGGGTAATGGGGGAGCGCAATAAAACAGCCGACATGGATGCCTCTTTGGGTTATGACGTGATGGCTGGTATACGGGATTCGAGCAGTTGTTTCAAATTGCCAAAGTCAGCTTCCATCTCCCGCTTTAAACTTCCCGCAATCATTGGTTCAGCAAGGCCCATTAATCCAGCTGTATGCAGTTCGAGCACTGTGGAGAGTTTAGTACCATCAGCTGTAGACTCAAAAAGGTACGATTCCTCGAAAGGCACAGATCCTGAGGCACTTTTAATCGCGAGCTTGCTATTTGGCTCATAACCAACGATTTCGGTGACGGCTTCCAGCTTTTTTCCCAGGAATTTACGTACCGCTGTAAATTGAGTACCCATGCCCGGCGAACCCTGGGTTAATTGCCGCACTTCAAAAAGACCGGATTGCCATTGAGGTCCATTCTGGAGATTTGCTACATAATCAAAGACTTCCTTGATCGGTCGATTGATCTTGATGCTTAATTCGTGCTTAACCATTTGGATGCTCCTTGTGAATACCATTAAATGTGTGTTTGACTAAAACTTTAGATAATTATGACCATTTAGGTCTAAATTATCGTCCGTGTATACACGGAGATGGACACGTATCTTCGAATCCGCTCGGAGCGCAAGCGGAGATTAAGGCATATTCACCGACCTGATCAGTCCACACCAAAAGAGCGGCCACACCTTAAAGTACGGTCGCTGGTGGACTGAAATTGGATCCCGGTTTATTCGAGGGTCTGGGTCAATCCATGATCCATCGCCCAGCGCATGATTTGAGCCCGGCTGGATAGGTCCAACCGGGATAAGATATGGCTGACATGCGTCTCGACAGTGCGCTTGCTTAAAACCAATTCGGCAGCAATCTCACTATTAGACTTACCTTGCCCGATCAATCTGACGACCTCGCGCTCGCGCCGGGTTAAGTCGTCAGCCGCAACCACCAGCGCCGGTTCAATATCTGGCTCCAGCGGTAGGTTCATGGCATAGTTCACAGCCTGGTCAAAGGTCAAGGAGCGTCCAGCTGACTGCTCGGCCTGAAACTCGGCCTCTGTAAGGCGGGATTGAGCGAGATCAAGATACGTTTCATATTCCAGCCGTGTCGCCAGCCATATGAACGCATTGGGCCGTCCATTGATGGTAGCAGCTGCGGAAAGCAAACGCACCCCTGCAGCTGGGATTCCTCTTACGATCGCGACCGCTGCGAAGCCGATAAGGCATTCCGTTATCCCCGGCTTGTTTTGCTGATCTTGATGGAGGACCATACTCTCATTGAATAAAGCCTGAGCGCGCTCAATATCCCCAAGGTGCATATAGGTATGCCCCAGATTATTTAATATGGAAGCCAGGTCGTGCCTGGCATCAATTTCAAGCAGGAGCGTCTTACTACCCTCATAGGCGCTGCAAGCCGCAGGATAATCTTGCTCGCAGCGTGCCAAATCACCCTGGGAATTCAAAGCATGTGCGATGCGGAACGAATCACCGTCCTGACGAGCCAGCGTCAGGCTCTCGTCCAACCTTTCACGCGCCATACCAAAATTACCCAGCTGGATCGCTACATCTCCCTGTGCTAGCAGGGCCATGCCAAGAAAGAATGAGGATGAGGATTGAGCGCGCATCAGTTGGAGCGCGCGCTCACCAATCGTGAAAGCGGTTTGATAATCACCCGACACCCTTGCTCCGGAGGACAGTCCTCCCAGGGCGAACGTCAGGATCGGATCATGATCATTTACTGCTGTCTCGGCTAAGCCGACGGCTTTTCGACCATAGGCCAGCGTCGCTGGAGCATCACCAAGGAACATTGATAGAAATGATGCAAAGACGAGGGCATTTACATGGACGCCCAGAGGAATTGTATCGTCCGTTTGCGCCAGCAACCGCTCGAACCACGCAAGACCTTCTTTCACATAGCCGCGGATCTCCCAAAAACGAACGAGCGCACTGGCAATCCGAAGGCCCGCTTCGACATGCCGGGTTCCCCCCGTATCTTCCAAAGACCAGGCCAGAGCGGCGCGCAGGTTGTCGTGTTCTCCTTCCAGCCAGTTCAGCCAAAGTTGCTGGTAGGCTTCACCCAGTTTCGGAGCAGCTTCTTCCGCTCTGGCAAGGAACAAATTCAGATGACGGTCGCGCAACTTTGCGGTTTCCCCCGCCTCATCCAGCTTCTCGAGCGCATATTCGCGGATTGTCTCAAGCAGGCGGTAGCGCGCCTGGGAACGTCCGGTTGTCTCCGCAACGATGAGCGATTTATCAGCCAACAAAGAGAGCAGATGAAGAATGCGGCTTCCATCCATTCCTTCGCCCGCGCAAACAACCTCCGCCATGTCGAGGGTCCAACCGGCTGGAAACACCGCCAGACGGCGCAGTAACGTTTGCTCATCGGCTGCGAGCAAGGTAAAACTCCAATCGATGGCGGCTCGCAGGGTGTGGTGGCGCGGCTCAAAACGGGTGGTCCGAGAAGAGACTAGCAGGGCAAAGCGGTCATGAAGGCGAGCAGCAATTTCCTGGACCGTCAAAACATTCGTCCGTGCGCTGGCTAACTCCAGCGCCAGGGGGAGACCATCCAGACGCCGGCAAATCTCGACGATTGGCCAACCATTATCAGGGGTAAGGTTGAAGCCTGGCAAGATCGCCCGCGCCCGCTCAACAAACAGATGAATAGCGTCAAATTGCATAAAGTTTTGCGTGTAATATCCCAGCTCTCCATCCTCAGACGGCATGGCGAGACCGGAGACATGAAAAATTGTCTCGCCGGCAATCGCCAGGGGTTCGCGACTGGTCGCCAGAATTCGCAGACCGGGCGACTGGGACAACAATTCGCGGGTAAGCTGGGCACAAGCTTCTCTTAGATGTTCGCAGTTATCCAGAATGAGCAGCAACTGTTTTGGGCGGGTAAAATCCAACAGCATCTCGATGAGGGGCTGATCAGCCGGGAGGTGCAGCCCGAGTGCCTGGGAAACCAGTTGCGGGACGAACGCAGGCTCACGCAGCGGCGCCAGATCTACCAGCCAGACGCCATCCACAAAGGCATCGCTGAGCGAATTGCCAACCTGAAGGGCCAGCCGTGTCTTCCCGCTGCCGCCGGCGCCGGTGAGGGTCACGATGGGCGCGGTTAACAGCAAGCGCCGGACCTCGGCGATCTCCCGCTCACGCCCGATAAAACTGGTTAACTGTATTGGTAAATTCGATTGGGCCACATTACCCCGCTTTTTTTAGACCAAATTCAAAGACCGAACACCCAGGAAATCATTGATTACTCCAGTCTACCTTATCCGAACCGAGTGCGCAAATAACTCGCTTCTTTGGAAGAAAGGCGGCTCAGCAGCCGGTCAAACTTATCGCTATGCTACGGCATTATAATGAAACTATAGCGATAGAATCCGACCAGTTGTCTTGAAGGCCACATTGGATGGATTGCTAAAAAAGCGCATCATTTAGGAATGCCAGTGGAAATGGTCACGCGCAAGATAGGCGACGACAGTAACCAGCGGGGAATCATCGTGTATGGGTATCCACAGCACTCCCTTCGGTCGTCCACAGGATTCCCTTCGGTCATGCACAGCACTCCCGTTGGTCGTCCACAGGATTCCCTTCGGTCAGGCACAGCCCCCGCTTTGCTCGTGCACAGCACTCCCTTCGGTCGTCCACAGGATTCCCCCGCAGGGGTCGTAAGTTCAGGCCTGCGGGACTTGCTGCCGCAAAATGCAGTAACAAAGGATGAAATTCTCGGTAATCCTCGATATATTGGGGGGATTTTAAAAAATCCGTTGCCATACAAATGTATGCCATGCTCCCCGTATTTGAATAGCGGGGAGTTTTTCATTC
>CALMGN010000225.1 GCA_937863605.1 uncultured Anaerolineaceae bacterium | reverse complement strand
CAGATCTTGAGGAACGCATTCAACCAGTTGACCAGCGGGTGAATGAGTTGGAAGGTGACCTGGCGCGCATCACCACTTCGTTGACGCGCTTTGAGCAAATTGAAAACAGTATCGGTCAAACGCGGGTAGATTTGTCACGTCAGGTGCAGGAAGTGGAAAAACAGCGTGCCGAACATGACCGTGAAATGGAAAAAGTTCGTCTGGCCGATCTGGAATCAACCAATCGGATCGTCGGAGAAATTCGCAAAGGACTAGAAAGTATCACGGACCTCAAGAAAGGGGTGCAAGCCCGCCTGGAAGGTGAAAATCGCCTTGGCACCGAAATCGAAGAACTTGGCAATCGGCTGAGCGCTACCCGCCGTTCTGACGAAGAATACCGGCGCCAAATTAAGCTTTTGGATGAAGGTCAGCGGCAGGATGCCAAACGCTTGACCGATTTGCAGGGCGAGGTCAGCGCCATCCGCAAACGGATCGAGGAGCAGCGCGGCAAGACCGATCTGACTACCGATGCCATGCGCAAGCTCGAATTGCGCATCGGCGAGTTGCTGGCTGGCGAAACTGAGCGTCGGCAAAGCCAGGTAGCCTTTATGGAAAAGCAAAATTTGGCAGTCATGGAACGCGACCGGGTCTGGCGCGACTGGCAGGCGCGTTTTGAACAGGTTGAGAGCCAATCCCTCAATCTCGATTCACAGTTGCAGTCGCTGGATGCTACCCATCGGGCGGTAAAACGGTCGCAGGAAGCCTTTGACGAAATCAGCGCACGTTTTGAGCGGCGCATCAATGAAATTACTGAGATGCAGCGTTTGGTAGAAGAACGTTTCCGCCAGGAATGGGTCTCCTTCAAAGCTGACGACCAGAAACGCTGGACGAATTACACCCTGGCGCAGGAAGAACAATTCCGCGAAATGAGCCGCCAATTTAACAAAGCTGAGGAGCGCCTGGTATTGCTAGAAGATCAGATGCAGGAAATCCAGGATTTGATGCACCAGATGGTTGAAGAAACCCAGAAACGGCTAAACGCCCTGGTCGGATTGGCACGTGACTGGGCAGAGCAGCACGATCAAGCCTCGCCGCGCAACCGCTAGGGGTTCGCACCATGCATGTAATTGGCACTGCCGGGCATGTGGATCACGGTAAATCAACGCTGATTGCCGCCCTGACCGGTGTGCATCCTGACCGTCTGCGTGAAGAACGCGAACGGGAAATGACCATCGACCTTGGCTTTGGCTGGCTGCTGCTGCCGAATGGGGAAACGGTGGGTATTGTGGATGTGCCAGGCCACCGCGATTTTATCGAAAACATGCTGGCAGGCGTGGGGGGAATTGATGCGGCTTTGTTCGTTGTGGCTGCAGATGAAGGTGTGATGCCGCAGACGCGCGAGCACCTGGGCATTCTTGACCTGCTGCAGATCGAACGCGGCATTGTGGTGCTGACCAAAATTGACCTGGCGCCCGATACGGATTGGTTGGACCTGGTTGAAGCAGATGTACGGGATGTATTAAATGACACGGTACTGGCAGAAGCACCCATAATCCGCGTCTCGGCTCGTACCGGCGCAGGTTTGGAAGATCTCAAAGCCGCTTTGAGCGCGGTCTTGGAAGAGACGCCCAGCCGGCCAGACCTGGGCCGGCCGCGCCTGCCGGTTGACCGGGTCTTTACCATGTCCGGCTTTGGTACGGTGGTTACCGGGACACTAATGGACGGGAGTTTGCATGTCGGCGATGAACTGGAGATTTTGCCGTCAGGACAGCGCGGGCGGGTGCGCGGGCTGCAAACTCACCGCCAGAAAGAAGATCAGGCTGCGCCGGGCAGCCGCACGGCTGTGAATGTGAGCGGGTTGGATGTGAGTCAGATCCAGCGCGGCGAGGTTTTAACGCATCCGCACCAATATCATGCCAGCCAACGGCTGGATGTTCAATTCAGGATGGTGCGGGATGCCAGTGGCGCGCTCAAGCACGGCACCGAAGTAAAACTGTTTATCGGCACGTCCGAGGTGGTCGGTCGGGCGCGAATTCTTGGCGCCGATCAGGTCGCGCCAGGCGAAGTTGGATTTTTGCAGCTCGAATTGCGTAACCCAGTGGTAGCGGTGCGCGGCGACCGGTATATCTTGCGGCGGCCTTCGCCGGGCGAGACTCTGGGCGGCGGGGTGGTATTGGATGCTGACCCGCGTGGGCGTTATCGGCGCAAGGACACTGTAGTCATCGAGCGGCTGAAAGCGCTAACCCAGGGTACGCCAGCTGAGGTGCTGCTACATGCAGCTCTGTCGCTTGGCATTGCCCCGCTGCGCGATACGGTGCGCCGAGCCCGTCTGGAAGCCGATCAGGCGCAGTCAGCTTTGCAGGAAGCCCTGGGAACCGGTCAATTGGTCCTTATGGAGAATGACTCGGCTGGACCTGACAGCGACGTCCTGGCAGCCCACACAGCCGTCTGGGCGGGCGAAACTGCGCGAGCAGAACGTGAGGTCATAGCTTTTCACCGGATGAATCCGCTGCGGATGGGTATTCCCCGAGAAATGCTAAAGAGCCGTTTGAAGATGAGCCAGCGGGTATTTCTGGCCGCGGTTAGGGCCTGGGTTTCGGAAGGAAAATTTAAGGAAAACCGTCTCACCCTCCAGTCGCCTGGTTTTCAAGTCCTCTTTACCCCACAGCAGCAGGCGCGGGTGGATGGTTTACTGAAGCAGTGCGCAGCTGCTCCCTACGCTACGCCCAGCGTCAAAGAGTGCATCGCAGCGGTAGGCGAAGACGTTTACAACGCCTTGCTTGAGCAAGGTACGCTCATCAGCGTCTCGCCGGAAGTCGTATTCCGGTCGGCGGATTACCAGGTTATGCTGACGGGTGTAGAGCAGGCCATTCAGCGCGATGGCAGTCTGACGGCTGCTCAATTCCGCGACCTGTTCAACACCAGCCGCAAATATGCGCTGGCATTTCTTGAACATTTGGATGCTACCGGGGTGACGGCTCGCGATGGCGATGTACGCAAATTGGTAAAAAAGACAGGCTAACATTCGTCACAAAATCAAACCGATTTTGTCATGTATTAAGAAAACCTGTAATTGACTTAATGTAAGACAGGCTTTATAATACCTTCCGCTGTCGCCCCGGCGCAAATCGGCTGGGGCAAGGGTTTGTATCCCCAACTTCCCCGCACACTGGCGGAATGGCCGCGGGATGTGTGGCGAAGTGAAGATTGGAGATTGGAGCTTATGAAGTACGCGATTGTTGAAACTGGCGGCAAGCAATACCGGGCCGTCGAAGGATCCACCATCGAGGTGGACCGCCTGCAGGATACTGTGGGTTCGCAGGTGATGTTGGATTCTGTCCTTCTGCTTGTTGAGGACGGAAGTGTGCAGGTGGGAACCCCCACCGTCAAAGGCGTCAAAGTTCAGACGACAGTTGAAGACCACGTAAAAGGTCCTAAACTGATCATCTTCAACTACCGTGCGAAAAAGCACTACCGTGTCAAGACTGGTCATCGCCAGCAGTACACCCGCCTTAAGATCGAATCTATCGCTGTGGAGTAAGAAATGGCACATAAAAAAGGTGGTGGTTCCAGTCGTAACGGCCGCGATAGCAACGCTCAGCGCCTGGGCGTGAAACGCTACGCAGGCCAGGTCGTTCTTTCCGGTAACATTCTCGTTCGCCAGCGCGGCACCCATATCAAGCCCGGCTTGAATGTTGGCATTGGCAAAGATGATACCCTGTTCGCAACTGCGAACGGCGTGGTTGTCTTTGAAACCTTACCCAACGGCCGCAAGCTGGTCAGTGTTGTGCCCCAAGCATCCGCAGAGGCATCTGCTTAGAGAATGTTAGGACCAAGCACCGCCGGCCGATTTAGAGCCGCCCGGAAGCAAAGGAATCCTTAGGAAAAAAGGTAAATTTACAAATGAAGCAAAATATTCATCCGACATTCTACACCGACGCAGTTGTGACTTGCGCCTGTGGCAACACCTGGATTACCGGTTCGACCCGCAAAGAGATTCGTACCGAAGTGTGTTCCAAGTGTCACCCGTTCTTTACCGGTCAGCAGCAGCGCATCCTCGACATCGAAGGACAGGTGGACCGCTTCTATAAGCGTCTGCAGGCTCGCCAGGAATTTGTCGAAACCGTCAAAGCTCGCGAAACCGTTCGCACCTCTCCGACTCGCACCATTGCTGAACTCGGCCTGGGCAACCGCCCAACGGAGGCTCTGGCAAAAGCTGGTCTGACCACTGTTGGCCAAATCATCGAGAAGTTGGAAGGCGGCGAAGCTGCTTTGCTCGAGGTGGACGGCTTTGGCCGCAAATCTCTTATCGACTTGAAAAAGCGCTTGCGCCAGCTGGGCTACGCCCTGCCCGCCGCTGCGGAAGACGTAGCAGTCTAATTCCTAAAGCAATAAAAAAAGACAGACGCTTAGCGCCTGTCTTTTTTTTATCTTCGGGCTGAATGTCCTGTCCAGCTTTAAATAATTGCTCCCAAATTCTTCAATCTCTAACGCCTAAACTAATGCCAGTCGGCACAAGATGCGGTAAAATCGAACCATCTTTCCAGCGCACGAGGGTTAAATGAAGCATCATACCGGCTCGGTTGAAGTGATCACAGGCTCCATGTTCAGCGGCAAAACCGACGAAATGATCCGGCGGCTGCGCCGGGCGACCATTGCCCGCCAGAAGGTGCAAGTGTTCAAACCGGTCATCGACAACCGCTACCAGGTTGAAAAAGTCACGTCGCATGCCGGGACGGCCTTTGACGCCACCCCGATTGAGCATGTCACGGAATTGCTCAATCGTCTGGAGAGAGATACAACCGTTGTTGCCATCGATGAGGCGCAATTTTTTGAAGATACAGTCGTATCGATTGTGCAGCAGTTGGCTGAACGCGATATTCGGGTTATCGTAGCCGGATTGGATACCGATTTTCGCGGCGAACCCTTTGGCTGCATGCCCGAATTAATGGCTGTTGCTGAACATGTTGACAAGCTTCAAGCCATATGCATGACCTGCGGTGAACCTGCTTCTCGCACGCAGCGCCTGGTTAACGGCAAGCCGGCGCGTTATGATGATCCAATCATTATCGTTGGCGCTTCCGAAATGTACGAAGCCCGCTGCCGCAAACACCACGAAGTTCCGCGCAGTTAATTCTGGGAGGCAGGATGACGGATTACCACGATTTTCTAGAAGAAGTGCTTGTCCCCGAAGATTTGCTGCAGAAGCGGATCGCTGAATTAGGCGCAAAAATCAGCGAAGATTTTCAGCATTCAGACCAATTGGTGCTAATCTGTATCTTGCGCGGTGGTGTAATGTTTCTGACCGATCTGATGCGCCGGATTTCGGTCCCGCATGCCGTTGAGTTCATGGCGGTGTCATCTTACGGGGCTGGCAGCCGGGCGACGACCGGTCAGGTGCGCATTACTCTCGATTTGAATATGAACATTCATGATAAAGATGTCATCCTGGTAGAAGACATCATCGATTCAGGCCACACTCTGTCATCTGTGCTCGACTTTCTGGCGGCCCGTAAACCGCGCACGTTAAATGTCTGCACGCTGCTGGACAAAACCGAACGCCGCGAGGTGCATGTGCCGGTGCGCTATGTTGGTTTCCAAATTCCGAACAAATTTGTATTTGGCTACGGTCTGGATCTGGATGAGTTGTACCGCAACTTGCCATTCGTCGGGGTGGTGAACGAGGAAAAATACCGGCAAAGTTTGAAAAAAGGCAATGATCAGCACGCTTGAGCACATCATCCCCGGGGTACCGATTTTAGAGATCCTGCGTCAATTGGCAGGGGAAAAGCAGCAGGTGTACCTGGTCGGCGGCGCCATCCGCGACATTTTAATGCAGCGAACGGGTCATGACCTGGATTTCGCCGCCACCGGCGATGTCCTGCAGCTTGCCCGAAAAACAGCCGACCGCTTAGGAGCGGCTTTTTATGTAATGGACGCCGAGCGCCAGACCGCCCGACTCATTTACCATGTGGACGGCGGGCGGCGTTGGCGGTTGGACTTTTCTGCGCTGCGCGGGAAAGGTATTCAGGAAGACCTTTTTGCACGCGATTTTACAATCAACGCGATTGCGGTTGATCTGCATGATCCGTCTAAAATGATTGATCCCCTCACAGGCGCGCAGGATATCAAAGACCGCAACTTGCGCATGTGCAACCCGGATTCTTTTATAGATGATCCCCTGCGGGTGCTGCGGGCGGTGCGTCAGGCGGCTGAATTTGGACTGCGCATGGCACCGGATACGCTACAGGCGCTTAAAAAAGCAATTTCGGGTTTGGAACGCGTTTCGGTTGAACGACAAAGGGATGAATTATTTCGCATCCTGGACGGAGAGCGGGCAGCGGTAGGGCTGCGCACGGGCTTTGTGCTGGGGGTCTTCCAGGGGTTGCTGCCTGAGTTGGAAGGCTTGAAAGGGGTCGGGCAGTCTGCTCCGCACATCTATGATGTGTTCGAGCACACACTGGCATTCATAACGGAGCTGGAAACCCTGTATTCTGTCCTGGTTGAACCCTACCGGGAAGAAAAAGGCTCGAACCTGCTCTACGGTTCAGCTGTTCTTGAACTCGGGCGCTACCGTGAGCAACTGGCCGCCCATTTTGGGGAATCTCTCAACCCGGACAGGACTCTGCGCGGGCTGTTGCTCTTGGCTGGCTTGTATCATGACATTGGCAAGCCGTCCGTCCGTAATGTTGACACCGACGGGCGGGTGCGTTTCTTTGACCACGAAACCCGCGGTGCTGTCACGGCTTGCGAACGGGCTAAAGCGCTGGCGCTATCCGCTGCAGAGGTTGACCGCCTGATGCTGCTCGTCCGACATCACATGCGCATTCACCACCTGGCCAAAACCGGCGAACCGGTCAGCCGCAAAGCGTTGTTCCGCTACTTCCGTGATCTTGACGCAGTGGGGGTGGACCTGGTACTGTTTTCGCTGGCAGATAAATTGGCAACGTATGGTGTTACAATTACCGCGGAAGGCTGGCAGCAGGAATTGCATGTTTGCCGCCAGTTGCTGGACGCCTGGTATGACCGCCGGGAAGAATACCTTCAGCCAACGCGCTTGATCAACGGCAGCGACTTGATGGAAGCACTCGACATTCAGCCAGGTCCGTTGGTCGGTGTCTTGCTGGAAGAGATCCGCGAAGCCCAGGCGGCCGGTCAAATTACCACCCGCACGGAAGCGCTTGGATTCGCCCGTGAACGGTTAACGAGCAACACAGAGGATTAGAAGGACGGACGATGAACATTAAACCGGTTGAATTGGCTTATGAGGAAATCGGTCAGGGAACGCCCGTTTTATTGGTACACGGTTTTCCGCTTGACCATACGATCTGGCTCCAAGTCGCAGAAGGATTGAAGGACGAAGCACGGGTGATCATGCCCGATTTGCGCGGTTTTGGTGCATCACCCGATTCGAATGAGGTATTTACCATGCGGTTGTTGGCGGAAGATTTACTGGCGCTGATTGACCGCCTGAAACTTGAAAAAGTGGTTCTGGTAGGGCATTCCATGGCTGGTTATACAGCGTTATCCTTTGCGCATGCTTATCCGAACCGGCTGGCCGGATTAGGGTTGGTTGCCACTCAGGCGGACGCCGATACCCCGGAACGCCGCCAGGCACGGCTGGTCACCGCCCGTGAAACCAAACGGCGCGGAGTGCGTTACATTGCTGATGGCATGCCTTCCAAACTAACGCTGAATGTTGACATTCAGAAGGATCTGCACGCGAGCATAATGAAAAGCCGGACCGATTCACTGGTCAATGCTTTGAAAGGGATGGCGGACCGCAGCGATGCCAACCCCTGGCTGGCGGCCATCACTGTTCCGACCGTGGTGATTGCGGGTGGAAAAGATCAATTGATCCCGCCAGCGCGCTCACAAACCATGGCGCAAATATTAAGTAAAGGTTGGTTAGTCGAAATTCCCGAAGCCGGCCACATGCCGATGCTCGAAAATCCGACGATGGTGATCAGTGCTTTACGGCAACTGATTTGTCACGTAGCAGGCTGCGGATAAGCATATCCGCTTCAAAATGATTTAACCAAAAAAGGACGGCCTCATGCCGTCCTTTTTGATAAATAATTTAGGGGAAAGTCTAAGGGTAAATCTCGTCCAGCATCGGTTCGAAGAAGCAGCGGCAGCCGTTGGCGTGCGAGCAGCCCGCAACCGGCAGGGTGGGGAGTTTATCCTTTTGGTAGGTGCCTTCCAGAGCCTGGCAAGCAGGGCAGGAATCGTGGGAGACCACCAGACGTAGATTGACTACCCGCGGATTATCCCGCATTTTTTGCACTGCGACGGCAATAGTTGAGAATTCCTTCAGGTTGGCGCCGCAGGAAGGGCATACGGTCACCTGGTCAGGAGATTGGACAAAACAACGGGAACAAGTCTGCACGATGGTACTCTCTTTCGTCGTTGGTGGAGCGAAAAATATTTTAGTTTGCAACAGAATATTTGACCCGCAGATCACAGGGACGGGCTTGCAGCAACCTGCGTGAATTTTACTACAATCAGGAGATTTGTCGGACTTTATGAACCGTTAAATGGTTATCGTGTGAAAACTACCCGTTCTTTTTCGCGTGCGGCGGGTTAAATTATGTAAATAGGCATTCAAAATATTGGCAGAAACCGGTTTGACCAGGAAATCGTCAGCACCGGCATCGAGCGCAGTTGCGACTGTTGCAGGATCGTCCAAAGCGGAGAGGATTAAGATCGGTGTCTGGCATATCTCCCGGATCTGTTTACAGGTTTGCCAACCATCCATTGCAGGCATGAGCAAATCCAGGATGATAATATCCGGATTCGATTTGCGAACCTGCTCAAGTCCCTCTTCGCCTGAATATGCGGTTTCAACCGTGATGTGGTCTGACTGCAGTTGAATCCTCAACAGCTCTGTCATAGCCGGGTCGTCATCGATTACCAATACTCTCATATCGTCTCCACTACGTGGGTTAATCCTGCTTAATTATCAGGCATCTGGTTTGTTTTTTTCCTTTCAACTGGTTTACAAAAGAAGGTGCGAGTTATCCGTTTTAACATCGACTGGTTGTCGCCCTCCATGCGCTTCCGGTTTCCAGGCCGAGAACTCGTCTGGACATTGTGAAATTAATCTCCTTTGTGGTAAAATCGAAAGCTTAATGGCTTAATATTTACCTCCTATTGGAGATATGAAATCATTTTAAATAGGCGAAAGGGAAGAAAATGAAAAAGTGGGTTTATTTGTTCAACGAAGTTAACGCTGCCGAGAAACATGTCGGTGGCGACTGGGAAGGCGTGCGCGGACTGCTGGGCGGCAAAGGCGCAAACCTGGCGGATATGACCCGCCTGGGTGCACCGGTTCCCCCCGGTTTCACCATCACTACCGAAGCCTGCAATGCATATTTGGAAGGCGGCAATAAGTTCCCTGAAGGAATGTGGGACCAGGTTCTGGTTGCCCTTAAACAAACCGAAAAAGCCTCCGGGAAGACCTTTGGCGGCAGTGAAAACCCGCTGCTGGTGTCCTGCCGCTCGGGTGCAAAATTCTCGATGCCAGGCATGATGGACACAGTTTTGAATATCGGTTTGAACGACAAAACTGCTGAAGCGCTGGTCAAACTGACTAAGAATGAGCGCTTCGTGTACGACTCCTACCGCCGTCTGGTGCAGATGTTTGGCGCGGTTGTGTTGGAGATGGATGATAAGTACTTCGAAGAAAAATTGGATGAATTCAAAGCTGAGAAGAAAGTCACAGCTGACACGGATTTGACGGCTGAGGATTTGAAAGCATTAACAGTTGAATTCAAGAAAATAATTCGCAATGTAAAGAAATTTGACTTTCCCGATGAGCCGCTGGAGCAGCTGAAACTGGCTGCAGAAGCTGTGTTCCGCTCCTGGAACGGTAAGCGCGCCTTCGATTATCGCAATGCTACCAACATTGCCCACACCCTGGGCACCGCTGTCAACATCCAGACCATGGTGTTTGGCAATACCGGTAATGACTCCGGTACGGGCGTGGCCTTTACCCGTGATCCTGCTACCGGCGAGCGCGTCATGTATGGCGATTACCTGCTCAATGCCCAGGGCGAAGACGTAGTCGCGGGTATCCGCAACACCAAGAAAATCCAAGAGCTCAAGAAGGACATGCCCGAGGCCTACGCCCAGTTCCTGGACATTACCGCGAAACTGGAAAAACATTACAAAGACCTGCAGGATGTCGAATTCACCATCGAGCGCGGCCGGCTGTACATGCTGCAAACCCGAAATGGCAAGCGCACCTCCAAGGCTGCTGTCAAAGCCGCTGTCGATATGGTCAACGAAAAATTGATCACCAAAGAAGAAGCTATCGGCCGCATTCGCCCCGAGGATGTTGACACCCTGCTTCATCCGCAATTCGCTCCCGAAACGATTAAAGCCGCCAAGAAAGGCAACCGCCTGTTTGCCACCGGTGTAAATGCATCTCCCGGTGCTGCCGTCGGTCAGGTTTACTTTGATGCGGACACGACTGAAATAATGCATAAAGAGCACAAACAGTCCGTAATTATGGTTCGCCCGTTTACCAAACCGGATGATGTCCACGGGATGCTCTCTGCCGAAGGCATTGTCACCAGCGAAGGCGGCGCCACTTCCCATGCCGCGGTAGTCGCTCGTCAATTTGGCGTTCCATGCATTGTTGGGGCGTCGTCCATTCGCATCGATATGGACAAACGCTTGATGGAAGTCAACGGACAGGTTGTCCGCGAAGGCGAATGGCTGTCGATGGACGGCACCACCGGTGAGGTTTTCACCGGCAAACTCAACTTGACTGCTGCCGCACTGGAAGAGCAGACTGACCTGATGACCCTGCTTTCCTGGGCAGATGAAATTTGCGCCCGCCCCGGTCTGCGCAAAGGTCCGGCGGGCTCCCCCACCACCGGCCTGCAGGTTTGGGCTAACGCCGATTACCCGAAAGACGCAGTCCGTGCTCGCGCGTACGGCGCCAAGGGTATTGGCCTGTGCCGCACCGAGCATATGTTCTTCGAGCCAGCCCGTCTGCCAGTCGTGCAGCGCATGATTCTGGCGAAGACTTCAGAAGACCGCAAAGCGGCTCTGGATGAACTGCTGCCTACGCAGCGCAGCGACTTTGAAGGATTGTTCGAGGCTATGACCGGCTTGCCCGTGATCATCCGGTTGATTGATCCCCCGCTGCATGAGTTCCTGCCCGCAGCCGGAGAGCTTGAGGAGCAAATCCTCACTGCGCGTGTCGATGCCATGTCTGGTTATCTGCTTGGCAAGAGCGAGCCCAAAGAGGTGAAAGACCTGGAAGTAATGCTGGCTGCGGTTGAGAGCCTGCATGAAAGCAACCCGATGATGGGTATGCGTGGCGTGCGTTTGAGCATCGCCATGCCGGAAATCGTCGAGATGCAGGTGCGCGCGATCTTCGAGGCGGCCTGTAACGTCCGTCTGAAAGGGATGGATCCCCACCCCGAAGTCATGATCCCGCTAACTGGCCACATTAACGAGTTGAAGTGGGTACAGCCGCGTCTTGAGCGCATTGCCAGGGATGTGATGACTGAAAAGGGCGTCAAAGAACTGCATTACAAATTTGGCACGATGATCGAAATCCCGCGCGCCTGCGTGACCGCCGGTGAAATCGCCAGCGTGGCTGAATTCTTCTCTTTCGGCACCAACGACCTGACCCAAATGACCTTTGGCTACAGCCGTGACGACGCAGAGCGCAGCTTCTTGACGACCTATATTGAGCAGGGTATTCTGCCCAAAAATCCATTCCAGACCCTTGACCGCGACGGCGTTGGCGGTTTGATGCGCATTGCCGTTGACAGTGGACGTACTGCCCGGCCGAACCTCGAGGTTGGCATCTGCGGCGAACATGGCGGCGATCCTGCTTCGATCGACTTCTGCCACACTCTGGGCAATAACTATGTCAGTTGCTCGCCGTTCCGCGTCCCGGTAGCGCGGCTGGCCGCAGCTCACGCTGCCCTCAAACACGCTGTAAAGTAATATCCGAATAGTCAATACACACTCCGCCCCTCGCTAAAAGCTGAGGGGCGGAAGGTTTTAACCCGGTGACAACATTGTTTTCACGGCTGAAACGGGTTTATCTTAGACGTGCAGCCGTGATTCTGGTATAATTCTGATAACAATATTCATAATAATTATGAACCAATATACTGAAACCCCGTAGCCGGGGTTTCATGACGGATGAGATCGAGAAGGAGCTCCACGAATGGAGAAAAGCGATTATCTTAATTTATTCCACCAAATGGTGGTCATTCGGCGGCTGGAAGAACGCGCCGCTGAACTATACCAGCAAGGCAAAATCGGCGGTTTTCTGCACCTGTATATTGGCCAGGAAGCGGTCAGTACCGGGCTGATATCGGTCCGGCGTCCTGAGGACCGCATCATTACTGCGTACCGCGATCACGGCGTTGCCATAAACTGCGGATTGAGCGCCAAAGAAGTGATGGCAGAACTACTCGGCAAAGCGACCGGCTGCTCGCAGGGGATGGGTGGCTCGATGCACATGGCGGATGTCAAGAAGAATTTTTGGGGTGGGCATGCCATTGTCGGGGCGCACCTGCCGATTGCCGCTGGTTTGGCGTTGGGCGACCTCTACCAGAATCAGAAAGCAGTCACCATGTGCATGTTTGGCGACGGCGCAACCAATATCGGTTATTTTCACGAAGCGCTGAACCTTTCCAAAGTCTGGAATTTGCCCATCCTTTGGGTATGCGAGAACAACCAATACGGCATGGGCACCTCCGTTGAACGCGCCTCAGCTGTTTCTGATATCCGCCAGAAAGCCGACGGCTACGCTATGAAAAATCACCAGGTGGACGGCATGGACGTGCTCAAAGTCCGCGAGATGGCTGCGAAGTTATTCGAGGAAATCCGCGCTGGCAGCGGCCCGCAATTCCTGGAAGTGGATACATACCGCTTTCGCGGGCATTCCATGGGCGACCCTGAACGCTACCGTTCTTCGGATGAGGTCCATCGCTGGCAGGAAAACGACCCGATTGGCATCTACCATAAAAAGCTGGTGGAAATGCAGATGGCTGGTGATGCGGAACTGAATCACCAGGTTGATCTGGCGGAGCAGGAAGTTTCTGAGGCTGTTGCTTTTGCGGAAACCAGCCCAGAGCCCACCGTGGATGTCGTTTTCAACAACGTGTACGTAGAAAACTAAGGGGGAGGAACCAACATGGCGCGAATAACAATGCGTGAAGCAATTTCTCAGGCGCTCTGGGAGGAAATGGAACGCGACCCCAAAGTCTTCATCCTTGGCGAGGAAGTCGGTGTTTGGGGCGGGACTTACGCGGTTACCAAAGGGTTCTACGATCACTTTGGCGCTGACCGGGTGCGGGATACCCCGATTGCCGAAGCTGCCATCATTGGCGGGGCGATTGGAGCTGCGCTGACTGGCTTGCGGCCGGTGGCTGAGCTAATGACCATCAATTTTGCCTTCTCCGCCTTTGACCATATCGTCAACCAGGCTGCAAAAATGCATATGATGTTTGGCGGTCAAATGGTGCTGCCGCTGGTCATCCGGGCAGTCGGCGGCGGTGGACGGCAGCTGGGAGCCACGCATTCGCAGACCCCGGATGCCATTTTTGCCCATTTTCCGGGCTTGAAAGTGGTTGCTCCCGGCACGCCTGCCGATGCCAAAGGACTGCTCAAGGCAGCCATCCGCAGCCAGGACCCGATCTTATTCATTGAGCATGCCACACTGTACCAGACCCGCGGGGAAGTGCCCGAGGGCGATTACATTGTGCCGATTGGAAAGTCAACCGTGGCACGTCCCGGTAAGGATGTGACCATCGTCACCTACAGCAAGATGCTGGAGATTTCATTGAAGGCAGCAGAAGCCCTCGCAAAAGAAGGAATCGAGGCAGAAATCGTTGACCTGCGTTCCTTGCGGCCGCTGGACATGGACCCGGTGATCGAGTCGTTCAAAAAGACCAACCGGGCAGTGGTTGTGGAAGAAGGTTGGAAATCGTTCGGGGTCGGGTCGGAGATCGCTGCGCGAATTTACGAGGAAGCCTTCGACTACGTGGATGCACCTGTCAAGCGGGTGGCTCAGACCGAAGTCCCGCTGCCGTACAACCACACCCTGGAACAGATGATGCTGCCAAAGGTCGAGGACGTAATTAGCGCGGTCAAGGAGGTGCTGTAATGGCAGAAATTGTCGCAATGCCGAAACTCGGCTTTGATATGGCTGAGGGGACACTGGTGCGCTGGATAATCGCTGAAGGCGGCGAAGTAACGAAAGGCGCGGTATTGGCTGAAATTGAGACAGACAAAGCGACAGTCGAAGTCGAATCGAGCGCTGGCGGCATCCTTTACCGGCAATTGGTGGCTGAAGGGGCGATCGTGCCTGTCGGCTCAGCTATAGCCGTGATTGCCGCCCCGGGTGAGGAGGTCAAAGATTTGCCTGAGTCTGGCGTGGAACCGGCCGCAGTGAAAAAAACAGCAGCAACTGAATCGGCCGGGCAAAAAGCCGAGGCAGTCGAGGTGGCTGCTGCCCAATCCGTAAAACCGGAAGAGGATGACGGAATGGTGCGCGCTTCTCCAATTGCCCGCCGCATCGCGCAGGAAAACAACCTGAACCTGAACCAGGTCACAGGCACCGGACCGTCGGGACGTATAACCCGTAAAGATGTTGAAAAAGCCTTGCAGAGCGGCCCAGCGGCGGTTGCGCCGACAGCAGCACCTGCAACGTCTCCCCAGCCTGCAGCGGTGCCTGTAACCCTGCCTGCGCCCACCTGGACGCCAGGTACGTCCGTTCCGGCTGACGAACGCCTGCCGATTGAGAAACTACGCTCGATTATTGGCAAGCGCATGCTGGAATCCAAGCAGCAAGTGCCGCATTTCTACATCACTAGCGCTTATGATATGGGACCGTTGATGGAGCTGCGCAAGCAAGTCAACATGCAGCTGCCGGAAGGGTCCAAGCTGTCGGTCAATGATTTCATTATCAAAGCGGCTGCATTGACTTTACGCCAGTTTCCCAATATCAACGCGTCATTGACGGAGAAAGAGATCATCCGCCATGGACATGTCAATATTGGCGTAGCTGTAGCGCTCGATACTGGCCTGATGACTGTGGTTTGTAAGGACGCCGACCAGAAACCCCTGCGGCTGATCGGTCAAGAAATGCGCGAGATGGCTGCCCGCGCGCGGACCGGCAAGGTGCGCACGGATGACATCGAAGGGTCGACCTTCTCGATCAGCAATCTGGGGATGTTCGATGTCGAGCATTTTATCGCCATCATTAACCCGCCCGAAGCCGCTATTCTAGCCGTGGGGTCGGCGCAAAATGTGCCTGTTGTGGTGGATGGCGAGGTGAAGGTTGGAATGCGTATGAAAGCGACCTTATCAGCTGACCACCGCGTCACCGATGGGGCGGAGGCTGCGCGTTTTATGCAATCCCTGGCAGATTTCATCGAGAATCCGCTGCGATTGATGCTGTAATTCTGGTTTAATACGGAAAAAGTTACAGACCCCTCACCTAACCTCTCCCCGTTGCGGGGAGAGGTTAGGTGAGGGGGAAAATTTACGGCTGGCT
The DNA here is from genome assembly GCA_937863605.1 of uncultured Anaerolineaceae bacterium. Classification (GTDB taxonomy): domain Bacteria; phylum Chloroflexota; class Anaerolineae; order Anaerolineales; family Anaerolineaceae; genus Bellilinea. The sequence goes on along the minus strand of CALMGN010000225.1, from coordinate 12,046 downwards.
GTAAAACTGCCGGTACAAATTCATAAATTCAGCAATCTGGCGGATGTAGGTGCGGGTTTCGTCATAACGAACGACTTCGAGGAACACATCCGGGTCATTGCCGGCTAGCGCCTGCCAGATGTTGGCGTTGCCAGGGCCGCCGTTATAGGCGGCCAGCGCCACATAAATATCCCCAAAATAATCGCGTTGATTGGAAAGATAACGTGCTCCTAGACGCAAATTTACCGCCGGATTTAGCAGATCGTCGGTGGTGTAATCGGGAGGCCAATTGTACTGATTGACCAGGTCTCGTCCAGTGGCGGGCATGATTTGCATCAAGCCGCGGGCATCCGCGCCGGATGAAACAAACCCTTCAAAAAAGCTCTCTTGCCTGATGACGCTCAGCAGTAATAAGGGGTGGAGGTTGACGCGGTTAGCCTCCTCAACCACCAGCTCGCGGTAATAGGCGCCGAAGCGGATGTGATTGAAATACACCGGAGCATCCAGGGTCTGGGCATCATTCATCCCGGCCAGTGTCAGGATTTGACGACTGGCAAAAACAGCCGACCGGTAGGCGCCCAATGAAAGCAGGTGATTCATGAGGCGGTATGTGTTAAGTGGGTCTTGTTCCAGTGTCATGCGCAGGGTTTCAAATTCACCGCGCGCTTGCTGATATAAACCAATTTCCCACAGGGCCTGGCCGCGTAAGAAGTTTACATCCGCGCCAAGATCGGCCAGACTGGAAAAATTCGTCTCGGCGGGCAAGCTGAAGGTCACCTGCAACCAATCCTCAGCGTCAGCCCGCTCGCCAGCAAAATCCACGCCCAGACTAAATTGACGCGGTTCGTGCAGCACCGGCTGCCCCTGGGCTAATTCAGCAGAACGCTGTGAATAATAACCCGTTGGGTCGAGCACGGCCGCTTGCTGCCAGGTCTGGCGGGCAGCGGCTGAGTCCCCCAGCGCCTGTTGGGTTTTTCCAACCCACAGCAGGGCCGCAGTCTGATCTTCCGGGGTGACGCCCAGGACAGCGTTACGCTGGAAGAGGGTCAGCGCCTTATCGTATTGCCCCAGCCGGTAGAGAGTCACGCCAGCCAGCAGGTGCCCGCGCGGTGTGACCGCGGCTGCCGGGTATTCATTAATCAAGCGTTCCCAGATGGACGCTGCGCGCGTAAGTCGACCGCCGCGCTCCAGAATGCGCCCGGCATTGTACAGCGCATCGGCTGTATACGGAGCGTTGGGAACCAGCGCCACCAGGGAAAGCAGGGTCTCCGCGCCCTGGTCATATTGATCCAGCCAGGCCCACTGCGTATAGGCAACTTCATTCCAGGCATCGGACCACAATTCGTCGTCGGAGTGGTCGGCGATCAGCCTCTGCCACTCGGCAATGGCTGCCTGCGGTTCATCGAGGGCGCGCAGCGAGCGGGCACGCAGGTCGTGTGCCACCGCAGGGTGATCGGGATTGGTATTCAGATAGCGCAGCAGCGCCTCATTGGCATAACCGTACTGCCCGGCATAATAATCCACGATGCCGCGGTCGAGGTCGTTGACCGGCACGCCCGTGTTGACCAGCGCGACCAGCCCGGAATAGGTGTCATACGAGGTGGGATATTTCGCCACCGAATCCTGATAGCGGGCGTAAGCCTGCTCGGGAAAACCTAATGCCAGATAGGACTGGCCGGCCAATAAATTAGCCTGGGCACGCTGAAAGTCGTTATCGCCGGTTTCGATCACATCCAGGAAGGTGCGCACGGCGTTGGTATCATCCCCCTGGGAGGCATACGCCTGACCAATTTTTAATTTCAAGGCGCCAACCGATGGAGGTTTGGCTTGAATTGCCGCCTCGTAAGCCGTAATTGCCCCGGCATAGTCAGCGCCGGTGGCCAATGCGTCGCCGCGCTGCGTCTGAATCACTTCATCGATGATACCTGGTTTGAGTTCGACATATTTTGAAAGTGCATTAGCTGCCAGGACATATTCCTGGCGTTCAAGGTACGCTTGCGCCAGGAAGTAATAGGCATTGGCTAACGAGCGGTTTTCAGGATGCTCGTGGATGAGCGCGTTTAAAGATTCAATTGCCTGATCGAATTCGCGGTCGATGATATAGGATCGGCCGATTCCCAACAGTGCCGCCGCCTGAATCTCGATATCCTGTGTCCCGGCAGAGCCGCTGCGGTATTCCGACCGCGCTCGCTCGGTTTCACCTTGCAGCAGTGCCAGGTCGCCGGTAGCAATTCGCGCCTCCGGGGTGGGTGTCGGAGTGGGCGCGCTGGTGGGCATGACGGTTGGTTGATTGGGGAGGATCGGGCTGGTCGGAGTGGCGGTGGTTCCATCAGGATTCTTCCGATTGATGGTCGGGAAGGAACAACTTGAGAGCAGCAAAACCAGAATGACGGCGATGCGCCAGGAGGTGCGAAATTGGATCATGAAAACCTTATACCGTGTGTACGTGAGGGTGTCAATAGCAGCAGGTAGCGCGGTCGAGATTGGTCGGAGATTGGAAGGTCGCACCCATGACGCCGGGTTCTAATGGTATAATGGGCTAGCTCCCGCGAGGGAGCGGTTTTGATGATTCTACTCGAACTTCAAGCCAAACTTCAAAGCTGGATGGTTTCATGACAGTAGTTTTGACCGGGTCTATCGCTTTTGATTACTTGATGACCTATCCGGGGTACTTCCGGGACCACATCGTACCTGAACGGCTGGATACCATCAGCCTTTCATTCTTGGTTGATCAACTGGAGCGCGTGCGCGGGGGCACAGCCCCCAATATCGCCTATACCATGGCTCTTTTGGGTGGCAAACCGATCGTTTTTGGCACCGTCGGTGAAGATGCAGGTGAATACCTGTCCTGGTTGAAGCAGGTCGGGGTAGATACCCGTTTCATTCGCACCATCCCGGGGGTGTTTACCGCCTCCTTTTTCGCCAACACCGACCTGGCAAATAACCAGATCGCCAGCTTTTACACAGGCGCCATGGCGCATGCCCGCGACTTCTCGCTCAAAGAGCTGGGAGATGTTCGCCCTGACCTGGTAGTCGTTTCTCCTAATGATCCGGTTGCGATGGACCGCTACGTAGCGGAATGCAAAGCGGCTGGCCTCCCGTATCTATATGACCCGGGTCAGCAGGTGGCCCGCTCGAGCGGCGAGGAGTTAGCCCGTGGCGCCCAGGGAGCGCACCTTCTGTTCGTTAACGAATATGAATGGGAATTGCTGCAAAAGCATTCCGGTTTGAATGCGGAAACCATTCTTAACACGGTTCCCATTGTAGTGATTACCCTTGGCGCGCGTGGCGTTGAAATTCACGTCGAGGGGCAGGTCATTACCCTGGCAGCCGTACCGGAAAGGGTGATCATCGATCCCACCGGCGTTGGCGATGCCTTCCGCGGCGGCTTTTTAGTGGGTTACCAGTTGGGGCTCAGTTGGAAAGTGTGCGCTGAAATGGGCAGCCTGGCAGCGGTATACTGTCTGGAAGCCAAAGGTCCGCAGGCGCATCATTACACGGTGGCTGAGTTTGTTGAACGTTACCGCCAATATTTCGATGACCAGGGCGCACTCGACGCTCTGATGAAGTAATACTGTACCTTTTGGAGGACATGAATGACCAATTTTGATGTCAAAGATTTGAAACTGGCAGAAGGCGGACGCCGGCGCATTGAGTGGGCTGCTCGCGAGATGCCGGTGCTGCGCTCCATCCTTGAGCGTTTTGAGAAAGAACGCCCGTTGGAGGGACTGCGGGTTTCGGCGTGCTTGCACGTCACTAGCGAGACAGCCAACTTGATGAAGACACTGCAAGCTGGCGGCGCGGATATCGTACTGACCGCATCGAATCCACTTTCCACCCAGGACGATGTGGCAGCTTCACTGGTGTCGCATTCTGAAATCCCGGTGTATGCCATCAAGGGCGAAAACAATACGTCCTATTACAAGCACATCCATGCTGCACTGGACCACAAACCTCAGATGACTATGGATGACGGCGCTGATCTGGTGAGCGTACTGCACAAAGACCGCCGCGATCTGCTGAGCAATGTGGTTGGCGGCACCGAAGAAACCACCACAGGCGTCATCCGCTTGCGCGCCATGGCAGCCGACAAAGCCTTGAACTTCCCGATCATCGCGGTTAATGATGCGATGACCAAACATTTCTTCGACAACCGCTACGGCACGGGTCAGTCGACGATTGACGGCATTGTGCGCGCTACCAACATACTGCTGGCGGGCAAGAACTTTGTCGTGGCCGGCTACGGCTGGTGCGGACGCGGTCTGGCGTCCCGCGCGCGCGGCATGGGTTCCAATGTAATTGTGACCGAAGTGGACCCGCTCAAGGCGCTGGAAGCTGTCATGGACGGTTACCGTGTGATGACGATGGGTGAAGCCGCCAAGATTGGCGATATCTTCTGCACCCTGACCGGCGACCTAAATGTGCTGGACCGCAGCCACTTTGAGGTGATGAAAGACGGCGCAATTGTGGCCAATTCGGGGCATTTCAACGTCGAAATCAATATACCGGCGCTGGATGAAATGTCCACCACCAAGAAGTTGGTACGCCCGTTCGTCGAAGAATACGACCTGAAGGACGGCCGCCAGATTTTCCTGCTGGGTGAAGGCCGCCTGATCAACCTGGCAGCGGCCGAAGGTCACCCGGCCAGCGTGATGGATATGTCGTTTGCCAACCAGGCGCTTTCGGCTGAATACATGGTAAAACATGCTGCCGAACTGGATAAGACTGTATACAGCGTGCCGGAAGCTATCGACCACGAAATTGCCCGCCTTAAGCTGGAGTCCATGGGCATCACGATTGATGTGCTGACACCCGAACAGCAGTCTTACCTGAATTCCTGGGAAGAAGGCACCTAAATCAGCAAATTTTGGTTGTTCAGGTAACACGTATTCAGGTAAATATAAATTTGGACTATGGTTCAAGAATTACAGCATGTCATGTTTCGGGCCAGTTTTTGGCCCGAAACATTTCATTAACAGTGGACGAGATCCTTCAATTCGCAAAACCTGTGGCTGTGAATTCGAAATGGTCTCTGCCGCTATTCTGGGGAATAGTCAATCGCCAATAGCATCCCCCACGGGCAGGACAGGCAGGGTTATAGGTCCGCACTCGATATGCCGCAAGACGCCAAGCGATATTAATAAAAAACAGCCGGGATCACCAGAGCTTACCCCAAAAATTGCTCCTTCGTCTCCGGCTGTCTGTCAACCCAATTTAAATTTCTTCTTCAAACCCGCTGTCATCCTCGCCGCTGCCGCCACCGACACCAAAAGCGATGGGGATTTCACCGCCCACGGCGCGCTGTCGGACGGCCTGCTCAATTTCGTACGATAACTCGTGGTTCTGACGCAGGTATTCTTTAGCATTCTCACGCCCTTGTCCAAGGCGAACATCGCCGTAGGAGAAGAAGGCGCCGCGTTTGGTGATAATTTCCAGTTCGGTTGCCAGGTCGAGGATGTCGCCGGACTTGGAGATACCCTCGTTGTACATGATGTCAAATTCAGCCGTACGGAATGGTGCTGCCACCTTATTTTTGACCACGCGCACGCGCACCCGCCCGCCGATGATCTCAGTACCGACTTTGATGGACTGGATGCGGCGGATATCCAGACGTACTGACGTGTAGAACTTGAGTGCCAGGCCGCCAGGAGTGGTCTCCGGGTTGCCGAACATGATGCCGATCTTTTGGCGCAGCTGGTTAGTGAAAATAACCGCTGTCTTGGTCTGGTTGATAGCACCGGAGAGTTTGCGAAGGGCTTGCGACATCAGGCGGGCTTGCATACCCATGGTTGCATCACCCATATCGCCTTCGATTTCGTTGCGCGGCACCAGCGCTGCCACCGAGTCCACCACGATAATGTCGATGGCGCCTGAGCGTACCAGCGTCTCAGTGATCTCGAGGGCTTGCTCACCCATATCAGGCTGGGAAACCAGCAGATCCTGGATGTTCACGCCTAGTTTGGCCGCATAAACCGGGTCGAGGGCATGTTCCATATCCACATAGGCTGCGGTGCCGCCCATCTTCTGGCATTCCGCCACCAGGTGCAAACACAGGGTGGTCTTACCGGAGGATTCCGGGCCGAAGATTTCGGTGATCCGCCCGCGCGGGATGCCGCCCACGCCGAGCGCAATGTCGAGAGACAGGGAGCCAGTTGGAATGACTTCAACCTGCAAATGTGTTGCTTCGCCCATCCGCATAATGGATCCTTCGCCGTAGCGTTTGATGATGTCGCCAAGCGCTTTGTCGAGCATTGCCCGGCGTCCTTCGCCAAGGTTACCGGATTGGGGGAGCGGTTGGGAGGGCGGGAGTGGTTTACGCGCCATAATGGGTAACTCCTTGTTGGTGAATTGGTAAGTTGATTATATCTAGAATTAGTTAATCATTTGGTTAAAGGATGCATGTCTATTATAGTACATTTGTTCAATTCGTCAAGCGTGGATATTCTAAACCAATGAAGTCGATGTGACATCGAATCTGCCTATTGACAATCGGGCTTATTCTCGGTAGCATAAGGCATCTTTTACAATTACATATGGTGAGAGAGCGGCTGAACCTCATCCGAATGGATGAGGCAACGAGGTGGAGGTTCTCCTCTGCGAAGAGGACGCTAACCCTGCAAACCAGGGAAAAATCGAACGATCAGCGGATGCCTCTGGAGCCCGGTCACAGGCTCCCTTCTCCCTTCCGAAAAATGCCTGGATGAAAAACTGGCGGCGACGCCAGCGACAGGTCCGGCGTAGTGATCAGAAACCATGTTGGAGTGTTTCTGGTAACCTTAGGAAGGGCTGCCATCTTGAAATCGGATCATTTAAAACGGCACGCCCGGCGTGCCGTTTTTGTTTTAATACCCCCGAGGATATAAAAATGGACAACAAAGAAATTCTGGAACGTGTGGAAGCGGATGGCGTCAAATTTGTTTCTTACCAGTTTGTTGACGTGCTTGGCACGGTCAAATCGGTCGATGCGCCTGTCTCTCAATTGAAGGGCGCTTTGGAGCGTGGAGTCTGGTTTGACGGCTCGTCCGTGGAAGGATTTGCCCGCATCCAGGAGTCCGACATGCATTTGCGTCTGGATGTGGATACCTACGCCGTTCTGCCCTGGACACCCGGAGATATGCGCCGTGCGCGGATTTTCTGCGACATCTACCAGCCCGACGGCACGCCCTTTGCCGGCGACCCGCGCGGGAATTTGAAACGGCTGCTGGTGAAAATCCGGGAGCGCGGTTGGGTTTACAACATAGGGCCCGAGCCGGAATTCTTTCTCTTTCGCCAGAACGGCGGCCAGAACATTCATCCGGTGCCGCACGATGTCGGCGGCTATTTCGATTTCTCGCCGAACGATGAGGCGGTGAGGGTGCGCACTGAGCTGATGGAAGCGCTCGGTCAGATGGGGCTTGAGATCGAGGTCGGCCATCACGAGGTCGCTCTTGGGCAGCATGAGATCGATTTCCGCTTTGCGGATGCGCTGCGGGCTGCGGACAACGTGCTGACCCTCAAATATACTGTCAAAGCCATCGCGGCGCAGAACGGGTTGGTGGCTTCCTTCATGCCGAAACCGATTTTCGGTATCAACGGTTCAGGCATGCACTGCCACCAGTCCTTCTTTGATCTGAAGGGAAAAAACCTGTTCTATGATCCCACCGACCCCTTCAATCTGTCCAAAATTGCTTACGGCTTTATTGGTGGTCAGTTGGAACATGCCCGTGGGCTATCGGCAGTGGTGGCGCCGACGGTCAATTCATACAAACGCCTGGTTCCCGGATATGAAGCGCCAGTCTATGTCGGTTGGGCGCAGACCAACCGGTCTGCTTTGATCCGCATCCCGCGCTACACGCCTGGACAGGAAGGGGCAGTTCGAGCCGAGCTGCGCTGCCCGGATCCGTCCTGCAACCCGTACCTGGCCTTAACCGCCATGCTGACGGCCGCGCTGGACGGCATTGATCGCGGTGTCAAGCCGCCTGAGCCGCTCAACAATATCAATGTGTACGAGTTGAATCGGGAGGAACGGGAAGAACTTGGCGTGGCTGAATTGCCAGGCTCGCTCAAGGAAGCATTAGACGAATTCGAGCGCGATGAAGTGGTCAAGAGCGGCTTTTCGTCCAGTCTGTACGAAACGTTCGTGCGCGCCAAGCGCAGCGAGTGGGATGATTACCGTATCCACGTGACCGACTGGGAAATCAATAATTTTCTACAGACGGCGTAGCATACAAATAACCAGCCTGAACTGGGATCGTTTGAAACAGGGTCCACACCTGGGTCGACCTCTACATTGGTAGGGGCGGACCCGGGTGTCCGCCTGCGATTTGTACAGATTATTCAATTGATTGCGTTGTATATGTCACCAAGTAGGGGCGGATCCATGTGTCCGCCCGCGATTTGTGTCGATTATTCAATTGGACGGGCATTTTCCAGCAGCCGGCACAGGCTGCACAAGCCGCCGGATGTGGTAGGCTGACCGCAGGATGGGCAAGGCTGCAGATCCAGATTTTCTTCCGTGATTTCTTCCGGAGGGAAGAAACCGTCTTCACGTACCTGGAGGAATCCGAGCATGAAGCGCAATTTCGCGCCGGGCTGGACTTCTTCCAGCTGGTTCAGCAGGTTTTTATACTCGATTTGCTTACTTCCCACCGCATACGGGCATTCATCCTCGATGTAGTCGATGCCCCGCAGCAAAGCGTAGGCAGCGGTCTCCCGTTCGGTGAAGCGGCAAAACGGCTTGACCTTGCGGGCGAACCCGTCTTTTTCCGGCAGATACGGCGATTGGCGATGCAACTGGCGGATGTTCCAGCTCAGCAAGTTGCCGAAAAGGAATGCAGCTTCATCGTCCAGGTTGTGCCCGGTTGCCAGCACTTCAAACCCCAGCTCGCGGGCGGTGCGATTCATGGTGTGGCGTTTGACCAGCCCGCACACCGCACAAGGCTTGGAGCGTCCGCGCCGGCTGACTTGCGCCAGTTCAGGGATGGTTAGTCCGGATTCCTCCTGGACATTGACCATGTGCAGCGGCAAATCGCGCTCCGCAGCAAAATCGCGGGCATATTGTTCCGACAGGGTAGAGTATTCTTTTTCCCTGGCAATCCCCAGGTGGATGTACATCCCGGCGGTCTGGTAACCCAACCGCCAGAGCACGTCCCATAGTGCTAGAGAATCTTTGCCGCCGCTGACCGCCACCAGGACCTTCTCGCGGTGGTTGAACATGTCATATTTTTCGATGAACCGCTGGGTTTGGTCGATAATCCATTCCAGGTAATGCTCCTTGCACAATGCCAACCGGTGCTGGCGCATGCGGATGACCGCCTTTTGTCCGCAGGTGTGGCAAATCATGGTGGTCATGATCAACCTCCGGAAATCGCCGAGACTATTTTGACCGTCTCGCCGTTGCGCAGTGAGTCGTTTTCAGTCAGCAGTTCGCCTTCGCGCACAACCAGGTGTGATTCAGGTGAGAGATCCAGCTGCTTGAGCGCATCTTTTACCGATAAAGTGCCTTCCAACTGAAACTCCTGGCGGCGCAGGATGAGAATTACAGGCATAATCACCTCCAAAGATCAAGGTAAGCTCATTGTAACATGGCGAAAAGGAGAAAATGATTGCCTTGTTTGCCCATCGAAAGTACAGCGCCTGGGAAGTGGTTGCATCTTTAAAATATTACTAATTTGATCTATAATATATGAATACTATCGTTAAAAAGCCAGGTAAAAGATTCGCTCGATAAGGAGAACACATGTACACAATGACTCCCGAAATGGAAACTTTGAAGGTGCGCCTTAAAGCCACCTGGATGTCAGGCAACTATGGCACCATTGCAGAATACCTTGAACCCGGTGCGATGGAATTTCTTTCCCGCATCCCAATTGAGCCAGGCACGCGTGTCCTTGACGTAGCCTGCGGCGCGGGACAAATTTCCATCCCTGCAGCGCGGGCTGGTGCAAAAGTCGTAGGCGTGGATATTGCCACCAACCTGATCGATCAGGCACGCGCTCGCGCATCTGCAGAAAACCTGGATGCGCGATTTGAAGAAAGCGATGCCGAAATGCTTCCTTTTGAAGATGGGACCTTTGACATCGTCGTCAGCTTGATCGGAGCTATGTTTGCGCCTCGACCCGAACTGGTTGCTGCGGAAATGACGCGAGTCTGTCGTCCAGGAGGAAAGATCATAATGGGAAACTGGACGCCCGATGGCTTTGTCGGTAAAACGTTCAAAATTAACGGAAAACACGTGCCGCCACCCAGCCTTATGCCTGCACCCGTCGAATGGGGAGATGAGGAGACGGTGCGCGAACGGTTTAAGAATGGTGTTTCGCATCTAAAATTGAGCCGAAGATTTTATCCAATTGAATTTCCGTTCCCGCCCTCCAAGGTGGTCGAGTTCTTTCGCGAGTATTTAGGTCCCACACTGAAAGCATTCGCCGCATTGGATGCTGAAAAACAACTCGCATTGCGGCAGGACCTCGAGAACCTTTGGACGGAGTACAACACCGCAACAGACGGTACAACTTCGCTCATGTCTGAATACCTTGAAGTTGTAGCCCAGCGGCAATGAGTTAGAGCGTCGGCAATATTCGCAGAATTGCATGCTTTCTCGATGGTTTTTGGCCGCGGATCGCCACGGGCAGCGTACTCAAATTGCACCGACATTCGCATTAATGAATTCGTCATCTCAGGTAAGTAGCAAATGGATCAACTGCTTAGCTAGACACCAATAGCTCGGTTTTTTTTAGGTATTTAATCCATGGCATACTGCCTTGTTCTATATGATGACCCCTAAAAACTAGAGCACAGGCACAGGTACAATGGTCAAAGCTTGTGGAGGAATCTAAGTAGTGGATCCTGAAAATTAGGTTGCAATGCACCTCACACTTGCGCTTGCCGTTGGATGCTATAATCGGCTAGCCATTAAAGGAGGTACTCAGCATGGAAATCCAGCCCGAAACCACCCTCATCGAGCTCATCCGCTACAACAACTGGGCTAACGCGCAGGTCCTCGCTGTCTGCCAGAAGCTCTCCTCTGACCAGCTCGCCGCTGCTGCGCCTGGCGCTTACGGCACCATCTACGACACTCTGGGGCACATCATCCGGGCTGAAGCAGACTACGTGGGCCGGTTGACAGGCAGCCGCCCTCAACCATCGTTCCATTGGGAAGACCGGCCTGCCCTGGTCGACCTCTCCGCCTTCGCCGATCTGGTGGCCGGCGCCATCCTCGATGCCGTCCAACGTATCCCGCCCACCTACCTTGTCCATGAGGAGGAGGACGGCAACACCATCGACTACCTGGCCCGCGCTCTCTTCATCCAGGTCATCAACCACGGCATCGAGCACCGCACCAACATCACCACCATTCTCAGCGGCCTCGATCTCCCCGCCCCCGAAGTGGACGGCTGGGGCTACCTCTTTTCGCACCCGGATCTGTTTGAGTTGAAGGAAAGTTCGCAATAAACCAATATAAGGAAGAAGGCGGCATGGGATGAGGTTACAGACGATTTCAGACCTGTCAAGCTGCACGTTTCTACAGTAGACCATCATGCTGACCATCAACATCGACACAGCTCGCCGCTTCATCCTCGGCAAGCAGGGCTTGTAGCCCGGGCGCCGCGCGGGTCATGCAGGCGTAAACATGCCAACCTTCTTACCCAAATTGGTTTCTTAAATTTGGCGATCTGCGGCCTCGACAATCGAGGTCCCTCTATTAGTCAAATTTGCAAATAAAGTACGGGCATGTTTATCATGCCCGTATAATCGGAATGAAGGATGAGACCGTGTAATTCTTTCAGGGATTGATTTGGTCTTGTGCACATAACAACCAATCCCGGGCGACTCCAGATGGTTCTGATTTCGTGATGGCCAGCAGCGGCATGGTCCAGATGTCATTCGCATAGCCAATAATCGAAACGACTTTTACCGATGCATCCACCCAGCGAGACGGCACGAAACCGACCGCTAGCGGGTCGGCCGCGACCGCTTCGAGCATGGCTGCCGGGTTAGGCGCGATGCGCGCGGTGGTCACGATTTGTGCGTCGGCCAGAAGGGTGGAGGTCAACAGTGACTGGGAATCATCTCCAGCCGGGTACACCCA
>CALMGN010000224.1 GCA_937863605.1 uncultured Anaerolineaceae bacterium | reverse complement strand
TTGGTGACGCGCGAGAGCACCTCGCCGTGGTTGGTGCCGTCGAAATAGCCCAGCGGCATGCGGTTGATCTTTTCGGCGATATCCCTGCGGAAGCGGTAGGTCACCTGGGCTGCGACGCCGGACATGATCCAGCCCTGCACATAGCTGAACAGCGTCGCCAGCAGATACAGGATGGTAATGGTGATCAGGATGTTGCCGATGTAAGTAAAATCGATGCCCTCACCCGTGCCGGCGATTTGTCCCATGACGCCTTCGAACAGCTTGGTGGTAGCCTTGCCGAGGATCTTCGGGCCAAGGATGTTGAACACGGTCGAGGCCGCGGCAAACACGAACACCACCACGAATTGCCAGCGGTAAGGACTCAGCGCCTGCAGCAGTTTCTGCATCGTAGCCTTGAAGTCGCGCGCTTTCTCGCCTTTCATCATCATGCCTGCTGGACCCGGGGGTCTGCCACCGCCGCGATTTTGATTGCCACCGGGCATCATCATGATAATTCCTCCATGCTCAACTGCGACAGCGCGATCTCGCGATACGGCTCGCAGGTTTTCATCAATTCCGAATGGGTGCCAATACCGGCCACCTGTCCCTCATCCAGCACCACGATTTGCTCGGCATACATCACCGTCGAGACCCGCTGGGTGACGATCAGCACCGCGCTTTCGGCAGTGTTCTCCTTCAGCGCGCGGCGCAGGGCTGCGTCCGTCTTGAAATCCAGCGCCGAAAAGCTGTCGTCGAAGATGTAAATTGGCGCCCTTTTGACCAGCGCGCGCGCAATGGACAAGCGCTGCTTTTGCCCGCCGGAGACGTTCGCGCCGCCCTGGGCGATCTCGGTAGCCAGTCCGTCCGCGCTCGAGTCGATGAACTCGCTCACCTGGGCGGTGCCGGCAGCCGCCAGCAGCGCTTCTTTGCTGGCGTCCTCGTCCGCGTAGCGCAGGTTGCTCTCGATCGTGCCGGAGAACAGCGTGCTCTTCTGCGGGATGTAGCCGATTTTGTCGCGCAGCTCGTGCTGCGTCACCTGGCGGATGTCCACCCCGTCAATCAGGATCTGCCCGCCGGTCACATCGTAGAAACGCGGGATCAGGTTGATCACGGTTGACTTGCCCGAGCCGGTCGAACCGATAAAAGCCGTAGTCTGTCCCGGTTGAGCGGTGAAATTGATGTTGCACAATACGTCTTCATCCGCGCCGGGGTAGCGGAAGGATACATTGCGGAACTCGACACTACCCTTGAACGGTGCAGGGAAATTGCGCGTGGTCTCTGCGTCGCGGATGGTCGGTTCCGTATCCAGCACCTCGGCGATGCGTCCGCCCGAAACTGACGCGCGCGGCAGGATGATGAACATAAAGGACATCATCAAAAACGAGAAGACGATCTGCATGGCATATTGCATGAAAGCCATCATGTCGCCCACTTGCATCTGGGCCTGGGCTACCTGCTGCGAGCCGATCCAAATGATCAACAGCGACAGCCCGTTCATGATGAACATCATCGTTGGGAACATGGCAACCATCACCCGGTTGATAAACAGGGTCGTCCCGGTCAAATCCTGGTTGGCCTTGTCGAAGCGCTGCTCCTCAAATGGCTGCATGTTAAAGGCGCGAATGACCATCATACCCGACAGATTCTCGCGCAGCACCAGGTTGAGCCGGTCGATCAGGTTCTGCATCGCCTTGAACTTGGGCAGCGTGATCGAGAACACCACCACGATCAGGCTGAGCAGGGTCGCCACACCCACGGCGATGATCCACCACATGGACGAATCTTTATCGACAGCGCGGATAATGCCGCCCACGCCCATGATCGGCGCGTAGAAGACCATGCGCATCATCATAATCACCACCATTTGAATCTGGGTGATGTCGTTGGTGGTGCGAGTGATCAGGGAGGCGGTGGAGAAGTGGTCAAACTCGGTGTTCGAGAAGCTCTCGACCTTTTGGAAGACCGAGCGCCGCAGGTCGCGGGACACGCCGGCAGCCGTTTTGGCCGAAAGGTAACCGACCGCGATGCTGCTGGCGACCGATACCAGGGTGACCAGCAGCATAAGCAGCCCGGTTTTTACAATGTAATTGGTTTGCAGGCTGGCGGTGTTGATTCCCAGCGCTGCGTACTCGGTCTTGACGACCGCTATAGCCGCCTGCTGCACCGCCTTCTCGCCCAACACGGCAAACTGCCCTTGCAGTTTTGCGCTAATCTGGTCGCGCTGCGCTTGCGGCAGGTTGCCCAACAGGCTGAACAGGTCAGCGCCGGCGGGCAGTTTGGACAGGTCAAAACCAGTTGCCGCGCCTAATTGCGCTGCCTTGGCCGGGTCCGCCATCACCTGCTCGATGCCGGAAACCGCCAGCAGCGCTTTTGCCATCACCGGGTTGAGCCAACCGATTTCATCAGCGTTGGCGGCAGTCAGAACATAGACCGGCTCCTTGGCGGCGCCGGGCACCGTTTTCAGCGTTTCTGCGTAATTGGGCGATTCTGCATCGACCAGTGCGTAAGCTGCCATCACCCGCGCCTGTTCGTCCGGCGTCAGAAAGAGCAGCAGGTGGTCCATCTGGCTGGCGCGAATGGCCGTCGGCACCGCGTTTTCCACGCCGCCCTGTTGAATGCCGTTATTCACAATGCGCGAAAGATAATCGGGCAGCGCCAGGTCTGCGTTCGCCTGCACAAACAACAGGACGATGGTGAGCAGGATCATGGCTAGATAAGGTTTGAGATACCTGACTAATCGAATCATCGGATGATTCACTCCTCAGAGATTGACCCATGCGCTGCATGGGCAGATGGGTGTTCGGGGTCTTTGCAGTCTGGCTTATATTGGTCCATGAGCAGACCTTGCAGTTTATCGAGCAGCGCGGAGAGCTGTTCCTGCTCCTGCAAGTCAAGCCCGGAGAGCAGGCGGTTGAGATTATTCAAGCGTTTCGGGGCGGCATTCCGCAGGTAGTCCCTGCCTGCCACAGTCAGCTGAATGCGAAAAGTGCGCAAGTCTGTGGAATCCAGCGTGCGCTGGATGAGCCCCTGAGTCTCGAGACCACGCAGCAGCGCGCTGATGGTGTTTTTGCTAACGTGCTGCGACAGGCTGATGGCAGTGGGGGTCAGACCCGCGCTGTTGCCCATATCTTCGTCGATGAACAGGCGCAGCAACAGCCTCCAGCGCGGACCAGAAATATCCATGTCCTCGTCGAACTGGTTGTCGAGCAATCGGACCAGGTGCGCCGTCCGCTGCAGCATGACAAACAACTCAATCCCGCTCGATTCCTCGATGGCAAAGAGCTTTTTCAGGTGGTCTTGGATGTGGGCTCGAATTTGGCCATTATCTGGGCCGGCAAATGGGTGCATTTTACCTCACGCAAAATTCGTAACATATCGAACTATTCGGCGTAGGAATATACACCCGCGCAGGGGCGGTTGTCAAGAGGGAAATTTTCGATGACTTTTACCCCCCAAGGCCGGCTCGTACAGCGAACAAAGCTGCCTGTGTACGGTCATTGACCTGCAATTTTGAAAAAATGGTGCTCACGTAATTCTTTACCGTGCCTTCGGTCAGAAACAGAGATTGTGCGATTTCAGCGTTATTCAAGCCGCGCCCCAATAGCTGCAAGATTTCGCGTTCGCGGTCGCTCAATTCACTCAGAAGCTGCTGGTCGGAGACGGATGAGGCGGGTTGGTGCGCAACATGACTCAGGATTTTTCCAGCCACCTGGGGGTCAATGTGACTGCGCCCCTTCATAGTGTCAATAATCGCTTGCACCAGAATTTCCCTGGGAGCATCCTTAAGGATATAGCCAGCGGCGCCGCTGCGGACTGCGTCGATCACCCACTCATCGGTGTCGTACGTGGTCAGCACCAACACGCGGATGAATGGATATTTTTCGTGGATAATTTTGGTCGCCTGAATGCCATTCATGACCGGCATTTTGAGATCCATTAAAACCAAATCCGGTTTCGTTTCCGGGATGCGTTCGATTGCTTCAACACCGTTGTGCACGGTACCGACGACGATTAACTCGGGGACCGTGGAAAATATTGCCAGCAAACCCTCACACACAATGGTCTGGTCATCACAAATTAATAGACGAATTTTTGGTTCTGCTTCGATCATTCTTTCCCTCCGTAGGCAAGCAGAATCTGCGTACCTGATCCCGGCTGGCTGACGATGGACAAATCACCCTTGATCATTTCCACCCTTTCGCGCATGCCCAACAATCCATATTTACGATCCCGGTCGATGGCGTTCTCATTAAATCCGATGCCGTCGTCCCGGATTGATAATTTTAACCAGCGCCCGTCGCGCTTCAGGGACACCTGTACTTTCCTGGCCTGGGAGTGGGCTGCAATATTGGTAAAAGCCTCCTGGGCAACCCGATAAAAACACTGCTGCACCTCTGCCGAGTAATTGCGCAGGTCATTGTCGATTTGAAAATCGGTTTGCAACCCGGCTTGCCCGGCAATCGATTCGCCCAGATTGCGGATCGCCAGCCCCAGGCCAAGGTCTTCCAGCGGGGTGGCACGCAGGGCTTGCAGCGCCCGCCGCGTTTCTGTCAGTCCTTCCCGCACCGCATGCAGCGATTGACCCAGCAATTCCTCGGCATGGTCTGGATCCACCCGCAGCTGAGCGCGCACACCCTCCAACTCGACAGCGACCCCGCTCATGGTGTGCGCCAGGACGTCGTGCAGCTCGCGCGCCATCCGATTGCGTTCGCGACTGATGGTCAGCTGCTCCAAGGTGGATGCATATTGAGCTAACCGTTCGTTGGCTTCGACCAATCTCTGGTGCTGCTCGACTTGAGTTTTCATCAAGTTGGCGACCATATTCCCAATGAATAAGAACAAGACCGTCCGGAGGAAGGCCACAGCCAGGATCGGCGAATTGAAGTCCACCCCGCCAGACCATTTGAATGCGACCAGAACCAGAATAAGATCGAGTAAAAAAGTTAAGCCGCTAAAGCGAACCACGGTTCGCATGGTATACCGCCAGCCGATGATGACCAGTGGAATAAACAGCACCAGGATGGTCTGCATCACCAATATAAATGCCGCACGATCCGGTGGCGATCCGGAAGACCAATAGAAAACGAGGTGCAGTTCGAGGATCGGCCCGATCGTCGCCCAAAGGATACCAATCGGCAAGTATGCGCGTTTCAGCAGCTGACTTAATCTCGGCAAAGACAGATAGATAAACAACAACCCGGCATCCAGCACCATAAAAGCCAGGAACGGCCATTTTTCAAACGTGGTCGACCCGCCTGCCACGAAATATCTCAGGATTGAAAAAACCACCAACCCCATCCGCACCCCAGTAAAGAGGCGGAAGGTCTTAATTATGCCGGACTCTGACGCTGTTCTAAATTCCATTTTTTCATCATAACATAATCCTTTTCTTGCCCCTATTGAGCGCAGCCATGGCATGGCATGACCACAGTCATCCATTGAGGTTACTGCGGTTTAACTTGCCAGTGACCACAGAGACTACACCAGCCCGGTCAAAACGGATATCCTTATACCGGTATGATTTTGCATGAATCAATAATTTTCAAGGAGTCTGCACACATGAAGAAGAAAATATGGCTGCCAATCGGGATTTTGGGAGTCCTGGCAATAGTGGTATTTCTGGTTTTACCCGCAATAAGAGGAAACTCGGCTGGCTCCCAGGCCCTGGCTAATTTCCAAACGGAACCAGCCAAAATCGGCAGTGTGAGTGCATCGGTAGGCGGCACGGGAGCAGTGCGTGCCAATCAGTCAGCGACCATTTCCTGGCAAACCAGTGGAAAAGTAGCCAGCGTGAACGTGGAAAAAGGACAGCCGGTAGCTGCCGATGCGGTCTTGGCCGAATTGCTCTCCACCTCGCTCTCCCAAAATGTGCTCCAGGCTCAGGTTGACCTGGTCAACGCCAAAGAAGCACTCGATAAAGCGTATAACAACAGTGAAGCCGCTGCGGATGCTCATCTGGCATTGATTCAAGCCCAGCAAGCGGTTGACGATGCTGAGAAAGAAGCCGCGAGCATGGGGTACAAGCGCGCCAGCCAGGAAACGATCGATATTGCCCGTGCGAATTTAATTACCGCCAATGATGCTTTGAAACGGGCGGAAGACCGTTGGGAGAGCGTAAAAGACTTAGATCAGGAAACCGCCGCCTACGCCAATGGGTTGAGCCAATATGCCTCCGCCCGCCAAGAACAACAAAAAGCTCAGGCCAACCTGAATTATGTAACCGGACTGCCTGGCGGGTTGTCCGTGGAAGAGGTCAATGCCAAACTCGAACAGGCCAAGGCACGGCTCGTAACCGCCGAGAGGAACTGGGAAAAAGTTAAAGATGGACCCAGCGCTGATAGCATTCTAGCGGCTCAGGTCAAGGTCGATATTGCACAGGCCACATTAGACCTGGCGCATTTGACTGCTCCGTTTGCCGGCACGATCACCCAGGTGGACAGCCAACCCGGCGATCTGGTGACCAATGGAAAACTGGCTTTCCAAATCGATGATCTTTCGCACCTGCTGGTCGATGTGGATATTTCCGAAATTGACATCAACCAGGTAGAAGTCGGTCAGACGGTTACCCTGACCTTTGACGCCATCCCGGCTGAAGGGTTTACCGGCACAGTCACCGATATCGCTTTGTTCGGCGCTTCATCCAACGGATCTGTCAACTTCACGGTCACGGTTGAAATCCAGAATCCAACCCTCGCCATTAAACCCGGCATGACCGCAGCAGTGAATATCGTCGTCAGTCAACTCGATAATGTTCTTCTGGTTCCCAGCCGGGCCGTGCGGACGATGGACAGCAGCCGGGTTGTATATGTGCTCAAGTCTAATCAGGCTGTTCCAGTGGAGATCGAACTCGGATCGTCTGCCAACAATTACAGTCAAATAGCTTCAGGAGACCTCAAAACCGGCGATTTGATCATCCTCAACCCGCCAGCTGCCGGAGCCAGTCTGGGGTCTGGTCGTGGTATGGGTTCGATGTTTGGGGGCGGCGGAGACGGTCAATGAGCGATATCGTCGTCAATGCCAGGGATGTGACCAAAGTATATAAAATGGGCGAATTTGATGTCCATGCACTGCGCGGTGTATCGCTGGATATTGCCCGTTCAGAGGTGGTCTCGATCATGGGTCCGTCCGGCTCCGGCAAATCGACCCTGATGAATGTGATCGGCTGCCTGGATCGGCCAACGGACGGTGAATATTGGTTGGATGGGGAAAAAGTCGAGAATCTTTCCGATGATCAACTCTCCTCGATCCGCAACCGCAAGGTTGGATTTGTCTTTCAGAGCTTTAACCTGCTCCCGCGCCAGACGGCGCTAACCAATGTCGTTCTACCCTTGCGCTACGCGGGATTGAACAATCAGGAAGCCCAGAAAAAGGCAATGGCAGCGCTCGAAAAAGTTGGTCTTGCCGACCGGGTCAAACACCGGCCGAACGAGCTTTCCGGAGGGCAGCAGCAGCGCGTTGCCATCGCCCGTGCGCTGGTAAATGATCCAGCCATTATTCTGGCAGATGAGCCCACCGGGGCTTTGGACAGCAAATCTGGGCAAGAAATCATGGACCTGTTGCTCCATATGAATCAGGAGCAAGGCACAACCCTGATTTTTGTCACCCATGATCCGCGGATTGCCTCCATGACCCAGCGCACGGTCCATCTCAAAGATGGCCTGGTCGAGGAAGAGGAACTATGAAAATTCTTCAAACCATCCTCGAAGCCTTGGATAGTCTGACAGCCAATAAAATGCGCTCGGGGTTAACCATGCTTGGAATTGTCATTGGGGTTGCCGCGGTTATCGCCATGATGGCGATTGGCGCTGGCGTCCAAAATTCGATCACCGGGCAGATCGAGGGCATCGGCACGAACCTGATCTTCGTATCCGCCGGGAACCAGCAGCAGGATGTCCGCAATCCCAAACCGCTCACACTGGCAGATGCTGAGGCGTTGGGAGATCCCCTGGCTGCTCCGTCTGTTTTGGCGGTGGCACCCTCGGTTGGTACCCAGCAAGAGGTTTCGGCAGGTCGAGAATCATCACGCATGAGCGTGACCGGCGTCACTCCGGCCTATGCAGGTGTGTCCAACGAAACCCTTACCGAAGGGGAGTTCATCACTCAGGAATGGCTGCAGGGCCGTTCGGCGGTGGCAGTGATTGGCCCTGATACCGCACAACGGTTGTTTGACCGTACCGTGGGCGTCATCGGGGAAACGATACGAATTGCCGGAACCCCTTATCGCGTGGTGGGTGTGCTGGAAGCAAAAGGCGGCTCAGGTTTTGGCAGCCAGGATGACCGGGTACTGATTCCGCTGACAACGGCGCAATCCCGTCTTATCCAGCGCAATGTGCGCGACAGCGTGGATAGCATCCAGGTTCAGGCTGTCAATTCAGAGAGTGTAGCCGCCGCAACCGAGGAAATCTCGCAAATCCTGCGTACCCGCCATCGGACTGAAGTCGGCATCGACGATTTCACGCTGTTCTCGCAGGATTCCATTCTCAGTATCGCCCAATCAATTACCGGAATACTGACCGTCTTCCTGGGCGGGATCGCCGGAATTTCCCTGCTGGTAGGCGGCATTGGCATCATGAATATCATGCTGGTATCCGTGACCGAACGCACACGCGAGATTGGCCTGCGAAAAGCGGTCGGAGCGCGTAAACGCGACATCCTGATTCAGTTTTTGACGGAATCGATGCTGCTCAGCCTGCTCGGCGGATTGGTTGGGATTCTACTGGCAGTGGGATTGGCCTATGGAATTGGCGCCATTGCGGCTGCCTCTGGGACGCCAATTGACCCGAGTATCACCCTGAGTGCGGTCCTGCTGGCAACCCTTTTTTCTATGTCGGTTGGCCTGCTCTTTGGAATTTATCCGGCTAACCGGGCTGCCAATCTTCAACCGGTTGAAGCCTTAAGGTACGAATAGCTGTTGGCAGCGAGTCAGTGTGGGTGGAGGGGGATTATCCGCCCACACGCTCGCTGATCGCCATCATAACGGATTTTCCAAGTCCTCGTGAAACTGGATCCGTACCTGATGTGCGTACATTCATTTCGAATCAGCCTGAAAGCGCGTGACTTGTGGGGTTCATCTCGCGCGCATTGACTTTGTTATTCCACGCCCCACCTCACAACTAACCCTCTTTAACCACGTGCCGGAATTTTCCGCTGACCGGATTCGGATGCGGTGCCTCGCTTGCCAGGGCAACTCCAATCTTTACGACTCCCTGGCTGGCAAGGAAGGTCTGCAAATTCGCCGCCGCGACAAGCCTAACTGCTTCGCGGTTCGCGCCTGGGTCAACCTCCAGATGCACCACCGCTTCCTGTAATTTTCATTTACCTTTGTCCGCAATAATGATGACATTTTACGGTTTACCACAAATATAATTGACAATATAATCATATTCATGGAATTGAATGTGATTGATGCTGTGAAATCTTCAGCTCAACCAATGGATGCCCAGGCGCAGGTGTTTAAAATATTGACCCACCCGGTACGCATTGCCATCCTGAATCTGCTGCGGGATGGCGAGCATTGCGTCTGCCACCTGGAAGCATTCCTTGGCTTCCGGCAAGCTTACATTTCTCAGCAGCTGGCGGTGCTACGCGAAGCCGGGTTAATCCAGGATCGGCGCGACGGTTGGAATATCTATTATCGGGTGGTCAACCCCCAGATTTACGCGGTGCTCGACGCTGCCCACCAATTGACCGGTGAATCCGCGGCGGGGACGGCACAACTGGAAGCCGCCTGCCCTTGCCCGCATTGCAGTCCCAAAGAATAGCCGAAACAGCTACGCTGGTTAAACCTGCTCAAACTAATTTTCAAAGAGGAAACAAAACTATGATCAACATCAAAGTGCTCGGATCGGGTTGTGCCAATTGCAAACGCGTTGAAGCCATTGCCCGCAAAGCGGTCGAAACCCTCGGCCTCGAAGCCGAGATCGAAAAAGTGACCGACTTCGAAGAAATCATGAAATGGCCAATCCTTTCCACTCCGGGGCTGGTGATCAACGATAAAGTGGTTTCATCCGGCCGGATTCCCATTGAAGCCGAAGTCGCGGCCTGGTTAAAAGCCGCTTAAGCCGCATCCCCGAAGGATTGATGGATTCCATACTGGTCTACATCGGGAACCTGTTCTGGTCTGGCTGGACCGGTCTTTTAGACTATCTGGCAGCCCACGTGTTATTGTGCCTGGTGCCGGCATTTGTCATTGCCGGCTTCATGAGTTCCATGATCCCCAAGGAAGCCATCACCCGCTTTTTGGGTCCAAAAGCCTCCAAGTGGATCAGCTATCCAGCCTCCGCGCTTGGCGGGTTCATCCTGGCAGTGTGCTCGTGCACTATTCTGCCGCTCTTTGCCGGCATCTGGAAACGCGGTGCCGGGCTCGGCCCGGCCATAACCTTTCTGTTCGTCGGTCCGGCGATCAACATCCTGGCAATCACTTACACCGGCGCCGCTATCGGGTTTGATGTCGCCATAACCCGCCTGGTGCTGTCGATCACCTTTGGCATCGTCATCGGAATGATCATGGCCTGGGTCTTTCGCAGGGAAGAAATTAAGCGCACCGATGAAATGGCAGCCAGCGGCGTTTTTGATCAAACTTCCCGGGTCAAGTCGGCGGTGTGGATCATCTTCGGTCTGCTGCTGGCGGTATTAATCGTTGGAACCTTGCAAGTTGGCTTGCTGACAAATGTTTATGCTGAAATTACCCTGCCATTGGACCTCACCGCGGGGTGGGCAGTTGTCCTTTCCACGTTAAACCTGACGGTGCAGGGAGCGGTGCTCATCCTGATGTTGGTCTTCATCGGAATTACCGCCTGGAAGGGTTTTCAGAACATTTTTGACGGATTCAACCGCTGGACCTACGCTGCGATTGTCTTGATCGGTTTGACCATCCTGATCGCCGCGCCAAAGGAACAGGCCGGGTCGCTGATTATCGGCATCAACGGCCGTTTGATTGGCGAGATGATTTTTCTTGCTGCCATCGGCATCGTTGCAACCCGCTCCTTTACGAAAGACGAACTCGCCGGCTGGATCTTCGAGACCTGGAAATTCGTCAAGCAAATTTTTCCGCTCTTGATCGTAGGTGTATTCGCAGCGGGCATCGTCAAGGTGGTTATCCCCGAGACCTGGGTGCGCACGGTAGCCGGCCAGAACACCATCTGGGCAAATATGGTCGGGGTTCTATTTGGCGTATTCATGTATTTCCCCACGCTGGTGGAAGTCCCTATAGCCCGCATGTTCCTTGATCTTGGCATGGCACGCGGTCCGCTGCTGGCGTATCTTTTAGCCGACCCTGAACTCTCGCTGCAATCCATCCTGGTTCTGAATGGAGTGATGGGCAAAAAGAAGACTGGCATCTATGTTGGGCTGGTTGCTGTTTTCAGCACCCTGGCCGGCTATCTCTTCGGACTGTTCATCGCCAGCGTGTAAAAGATTGTTCCTGGTTCGCAATGGATGGGGAGGGTTAAAACCAAATGGAAAACATTTCTGCTCCGAATTCCCCCAATCTTCAGCCGCGGCCGCTGGAAATTGACAGGGCAGCGGATCGCCTGGCAGATTTACTGGCTGAAACGGTGGAGGTTCGGGAGTTAATCCGTCTGGCGCAGGAACTCAAGGCTGATCCGGATGTCCACCGTCTCTCGCAAGGGATCAAAGATCTCCAGGCGGCTGAAGGGGGGAACAAACAACCGCTGCTGGATGCGCTCCGTGACCAACGCGAATCGCTGCTGGTGGTAAAGAATTACCGGCAAGCCGAGGTTGCAGTAAAGGCGCTGTTTTGCGCCACCGATCAAATCATCAGCAGCGCCGCCGGCCTGAATTTTTCCGAGAATGCCCGCGTGAACATCGATCTTTGGTCGCGATAACCTCAGTAAATCTCTCGTTTTTCTCCGTTCATTCCATATTCCATCACCCTGCTGGAAAAGCTACCATGCCGCTCAATGAAGAAATCAAACAAGCCGCAACAAATCTGGGATTGGCCCTGGCTGCCAGTCCTGAGTTGCAGGAACTGATGAACTTGAATGAGTTCGATACCGCCTACGACCGACAAATTGAAGTGGTAAAGGCTTTGTTCACCCGCACCGCCGTGCGCTTGAGTACAACCCTGGGCGTCAATTACACCGATTTTGCCAGGTGACCTTGTCGAGTTCATCCAGAGGAACGGAATTCGCGATTTCTTCTCATCGATAAATTCAAGGCCCCTCCCCCAACAAGCAGCCCTGATCCCCTGCTTAGCAAGCATCCGGACTGGGCGTACCAGCCGTTACGTCGCCCTTGTACAACCGCTTTTGCAGCCAGAAAGCCACGTTGACCAGCCCGATCATCACTGGCACTTCCACCAGCGGTCCAATCACCGCTGCGAAGGCCTGCCCGGAATTAAGCCCGAACACGGCTACCGCGACGGCAATCGCCAGCTCGAAATTGTTGGATGCCGCCGTAAAAGCCAGCGTGGTGGTTTGCTTATAATCCGCCCCAACCGCCTTGCCCATGACAAAGCTGACCAGGAACATGACCACAAAGTAGATCAGCAGCGGGATGGCGATGCGCACCACATCCAACGGGATGCTGACGATCAGGTTGCCCTTGAGCGAGAACATCACCAGGATAGTGAATAGCAAGGCGATCAGCGTAATCGGGCTGATTTTAGGGATAAAGGTCTTGTAATACCATTCCTTGCCCTTTACGCGGGTCAGGACCATGTTGGTGATGAAACCGGCGATGAAGGGGATGCCCAGATAGATGAAGACGGATTTTGCAATCTCGCCAATGGTGATGTGAACCGCCGTGCCCTCCAGCCCAAACCAGGTGGGCAGCACGGTGATAAATACGTAAGCATACACGCTGTAGAACAACACCTGGAAAATACTGTTGAAAGCTACCAATCCAGCCGCGTAGTCGGTGTCGCCCTTAGCCAGTTCATTCCAGACGATGACCATGGCAATGCAGCGGGCCAGACCGATCATAATCAACCCGGCCATATATTCCGGGAAACCGCGCAGAAAGATGATTGCCAGTGCAAACATCAGAATCGGTCCGATTACCCAGTTTTGCAGCAATGAGAGACCGAGCACCTTCCAGTTGCGGAAAACCTTGCCCAACTCGTCATAATGCACTTTGGCCAACGGCGGATACATCATCAAAATCAAGCCAATGGCGAT
>CALMGN010000223.1 GCA_937863605.1 uncultured Anaerolineaceae bacterium | reverse complement strand
CTGGTGCGCGGGGTGGATGGGGAGTTTTGGAGTCCGCGCAAGTTGCTGCGCCGCTACATCTGGCACGAACTCGATTATATCGAGCATATTCGCAAGCTGCTAACTATGTGACTATTCACTTAAAAAGTGCTTTGATATTGAGGTTACAGCTCGACTCCTCCCCTAAAATCCGGGGGATTTTGGGGGAGGCTGGGAGGGGGGCTCATTTATTCTTCTTCATTCTCCAGCACTTCAAGAATTCGAATAATCACACCATCCAGGTTGTTTTCAACATCATTATTCCAAAATCTGAGAACCCGATACCCTTTTCCTTCTAATTGACGAGTACGCCAGACGTCATAACCCTCATCCTCAAGGTGCTGACCCCCATCAAGTTCAATAACCAATTTTTGACCTGGTGCACAGAAATCAACCACAAAACCGCCAACTGGATGTTGGCGGCGGAACCGAATATTGTTAATTTGTTCCGATCTTAACACTCCCCACAATTTGACTTCCGCAGGGGTTAAGTTGTGACGTGATTCGCGAGCGTTAAACCGAGCTCTCGGGGTGGTGCGACGTTGAGACACTGTGGGTAATCCGAGAAACATTCGACATGGTGATCATGCAAATTCCAAACAAATAAATCATTGACTGAATAGTCTCCGGTCGAGCCTGGCCCCCCTCCTAACCTCCCCCATTTTCTGGCGAAAATAGGGGAGGAATATTACACCTTTTTACTCCACCACTTTAATCAGGTGATAATTCTTCCTGCCGCGCCGGATGACCAGGAAGCGGCCTTCTAAAAGATCGTTATTGGTGACTACCTGAGCCGGGTCGTTCACCCGGCGGTTATTAAGGTTAACCCCGC
Organism: uncultured Anaerolineaceae bacterium; assembly: GCA_937863605.1. Classification (GTDB taxonomy): domain Bacteria; phylum Chloroflexota; class Anaerolineae; order Anaerolineales; family Anaerolineaceae; genus Bellilinea. The sequence continues at coordinate 1,340 of CALMGN010000223.1, read as the reverse complement.
CCTCAGCCACCGCCCGGCGCGCTTCGCCCTTTGACTGGGTTACGCCGCTCTCAACCAGCAGGTCAACCATTGTAGAAGAGGCGCTGGACAGGCGATCTCGCGTCATGGTGCTGGAAGGTACATCGGCAAAAATATCTTCAATTTCCGCTGCGCTCAGACCGTCCATGTCGCCGCCAAACAGCACCTGGGCCGCCTGTTCGGCTTTTGCCAGGGCGGTGGTGTCGTGCACCAACTCGGTCATGACGCGAGCCAGCCGGCGTTGGGCTTCGCGCTGCTCGGGACGGTCAGCCACCGCCTGCTCCAGCTGCTGAATTTCGGCCTGGGTCAGGAAAGTGAAATATTTGAGGTACGGCACTACATCCCGGTCATCGGTGTTCAACCAGAACTGGTAGAAGCGGTACGGTGAAGTGCGTTCAGACGACAGCCAGACCGAGCCCGACTCTGTCTTGCCAAATTTTGTGCCGTCTGCTTTGGTGATCAACGGGTACACCATGCCGTAAGCGCTCCCGCCAATCGCGCGCCGGATCAGCTCCGTGCCCGCGGTGATGTTGCCCCATTGGTCAGAGCCGCCGGTTTGCAGTATGCAGCCTTCGTGCTGGTAGAGATGCAAAAAGTCATACGACTGCATCAGCATGTAGCTGAATTCGGTGAAGGAAAGTCCCTCTTCGCGTTCCAGCCGGGTCTTGACCGACTCTTTATTGATCATGGCGTTGATGGTGAAGTGCTTGCCAATATCGCGCAGGAAATTGACCAGATTCAGGTCCAGCAACCAGTCAGCGTTGTTCATTACCCGCGCCGGATTAGCTTTCACGTCAAAATCGAGGAAATGCGCCAGTTGCTTTTTGATCGAATCGACATTGGCTTCCACTTCCTGGCGCGTGATCAGCTTGCGTTCGGCAGCTTTGCCGCTCGGGTCGCCGACCATGGTGGTCCCGCCGCCGGCCAGCGCGATGGGATGGTGGCCGTAGCGCTGCAGCCGGGCCAGCGCAATCAACGGTACCATGTGCCCGATGTGAAGGGAGTCGGCGGTGGCATCGAAACCGTTATAAATGGTCACCTTTTCGCGAGCCAGCAGGTCTTGCACGCCTTCGACATAGTCGTAAACCATGCCGCGCCATTTTAATTCTTCAAAGACATCGGGGGACATAATAAACCTTCCAGGGAATAATTGAGCGAACAGCCCTCATTTTAACACGGTTCAGCCGTGTTTATTTAAAGGCACGGGGAAGTTCAACCCGGCCATGTCACCATATCCTCTGCTTATCAAGTCATGGTGGAAAGTGTTGTATATGCGGTCCGGCTGAAATTTGAAAGTTTTTCACTGCAATACCAATTGCCCA
>CALMGN010000222.1 GCA_937863605.1 uncultured Anaerolineaceae bacterium | reverse complement strand
CTCCCGGCACGCTTCTTCCGTCCACTAGCATATTTTTGGTATGGTGCGTGCACAGACGGTATGCACCCTACATGACCCCCAACTCCCGACACGCCTCTTCCGTCCAGGGATGAAACACCGCCAGCTTGTCGCGCAGCTCCCACAGGTAGCGCAGGTAGACCCGGCAGCCTTCATCCAGCGAGGTTTCCAGCGCCATCCTTAATTCCGGGTGCCAGGGCGCGTCGAAAGGCTCGTCCCAGGCCAGCTTGTCGGCGATAAAGACCACTTTGTCCAGCGGACTTGCCCCGGCCTTGAGCGTGGTATGGCAGCCAACCGCTGAGAGGACTTTCGCATCGCGAACGTCAAAGATCTCGCGTGCCAGTACCACCGACAATTTTTGGTGCACGATAAATGGCGCAGTCCGTTCCTCTGGCAGTACCTCGACCCCCAGTGCATCCGCAGCTGCCAGGCGCTGGTCGTTTGGCCAAACCGCGCTGACGTCATGCAGCCATCCCCCCGCTTCCGCCGCTAAGGGATCAGCACCGAAGCGCTCGGCAAGCTGGTAGGCAGCTCTGGCGACATTCGCGCAGTGTGCAGCAGCCCGCTTACAATCATTGATGCCTAAAAAGGTGGGGACATCTTCGTTAATCCAGCCCCGCGGCGAAAAACCTGTGCGCAACGCTTTCAGGGTTGGATGGTAGGGCTCTGGGACGGTCATTCCGCACCCTCATCGATGATGTAATCTTCCAGGTAATCCAGGTCAACACCGTATTCAGAGATGGCTAGCCCAAGGACAGATGCTTTGGCGCGGTGCGTGCTCTTCGGGTCGCCGCTGATCAACGGATGCCACTCCGGCAAGTCCTGACCCAGCGATACTCGCCGGTAAGCGCAGGTCTCCGGCAGCCAGGTAAGCTCCAGGATGTTTTCGGGCGTAATTTTCAGGCAGGTATCGACCAGCTCCAGGCGCTGCGGATAGTTGGTGCAGCGGCAGGTTTTCAGGTTCAACAGGCGGCAAGCCACATAGGTGGTAAAGACCTCGTGCGTGTCCTCATCCTCGATCTTATGCATGCAGCACCAGGCGCAGCCGTCGCACAGCGATTCCCATTCCTCCTGGGTCATCTCCGCCATCGTTTTTTGTTTCCAGAAGGGCAGTTCAGCAGCGATCACGGTATCAGCGTTTCCGTTTACGACTTCGTCTGGTTAACAGCATCCACAGAAGGAAAAAGGTGGCCGCCGGCCAAATGCCAGCCAGGTCGCCGGGTCCGCCAGGACCAGTACGGGCTACCGTGCGCCGGATTCGTACCAGGCTGTAGTTGGCGGTCGCTTCCGCGATTTGTTCGTCGCTCATTTGCTTGATAGGCAAGCCAAACACCGGGGCAGCTGCGCCGCTGGCAACCAGCACTTTGCGCAGGATCGGCGGGCGTAATTTTGCATCCAGCACTTCTTCGGCGATCCCAGCCCACCAGCCATTGGGCAGCCAGATTTCGACCTGCGGATTGGCAATGATATTTTTATACCAGTCCGAGGTGCGGCCAAAGCCGGCAGTGCAGTAGATTTCTCCGTTAACTTCGGCGTAATTTAGAGGGGTCTGACAGCGTTTTCCAGTTTTTCGCCCGAAATGGTTGAGCACCATGATCTGCCCGCCAACTTCCGGCCAGGCATTGATGTATGGCCCCAACCCAAGTTTCCACATCAACAGCATAAAGTGGTTAAAAACCTTGAATAGTTTGCGAGTATCTGGAGTGTCTTGAGTATCGTGAGTATCGGGGGTTGCTGCGGTCAAAGTATGTCCTCCTTCACAAGCCCTGCTTTTCATTTATTGTACATGATTTCGCTGTCCCGCTCACAGTCCGCGGTTGGTATAATTACGCCTATGAAACTCACCCTCGCTGAAGTCGAACACATCGCTCAATTGGCCCGCCTGGAGCTGACCACCGCTGAAAAAGAGCTTTACCGCCAGCAGCTTTCCGCCATTCTGGATTATGCCGCCCGCTTGCAGGCGCTGGATACCAGCGGAATCCCGCCGACCGCCAGCGTACTGCCGCCGCGCAGTGTTCTGCGCGAGGATCTGCCGCGGCCCGGCCTGCCGATTGAAGATGTGCTGCGCAATGCCGCCCAGACGGAAGACCGGCAGTTCCGCGTGCCGCCGGTGTTGGAGTAGCCCCCATGACCGCGCTGCACCAACTCACTGCCCGCGAGGCGCTCGAAGGCCTGGCGCTCGGAAAATTCTCCAGTATGGAATTGACCCGCGCCTGTATCCGGCAAATTGACCGGCTCGAACCGGGCGTCCGCGCTTTCATCACCCGCACCAGCGAACAGGCTTTGAGCCAGGCGCTGGCAGCCGACACCTTTCGCGCTGCGGCCCGCCAGAGCGGTCAACCCGTGCCGCCGCTGCTTGGGCTGCCGCTGGTTGTCAAGGACATTTTGGCGATGGCCGGCGTGCGCTGCACCTGCGGCTCGCGCATCCTGGAGCATTTTGTGCCGCCTTACACCGCCACCTGCGTGCAGCGCTTGCTGGATGCCGGGGTGGTCGTGCTTGGCAAGTCCAATACCGATGAATACGCCATGGGTTCATCGACGGAAAATTCGGCTTACGGCCGCACTTTCAACCCCTGGGACATGTCCCGCGTTCCCGGCGGATCCAGCGGCGGCAGCGCGGCAGCGGTAGCTGCCCGCATGACACCCGTAGCGCTGGGTACCGATACCGGCGGCAGCGTCCGACAGCCAGCCTCTTATTGCGGGGTCACCGGCATCAAAACAACCTACGGCCGGGTCTCGCGTTATGGCCTGGTAGCTTACGGCTCCTCGCTCGACTCAGTGGGTGCGTTTGGCCGCACCGCCGAGGACACGGCGCTGCTCTTCTCCGTGATGGCCGGGCATGACCCGCTGGACGCGACCAGCATGGACGTGCCGGTGCCCGCGATCAAGCTAGGCGATACCCCCGATCTGAAAGGCCTGCGGGTGGGCGTGCCGCGCGAATATTTCATCTCCGGCATGCAGCCGGAGGTCGAAAACGGGGTAAAACAGGCAGTCAAGCAGCTGGCGGCGTTGGGAGCCTCAGTGCGGGAAGTGCATTTACCGCACACCGAATATGCGCTGCCGGTGTATTACCTGATTGCTCCTGCCGAGGCTTCAGCCAACCTGGCGCGCTATGACGGCATCCGCTTTGGCGAGCGTAAGGACGCCGATGCCATTTGGGAGGTTTTCTACCGTACGCGCGGCGCCGGTTTTGGCCCCGAGGTGAAGCGGCGCATCATGCTGGGAACTTACGCGCTTTCAGCCGGGTATTATGACGCCTATTACGGTCAGGCACAGAAGGTACGCACCCTCATTAAGCGCGATTTCGAGACCGCCTTCCAGTCGGTGGATGTAATTGCCACCCCGGTGGCCCCGACCACCGCCTTCCGCGCTGGCGAACATAGCAATGATCCATTGGCAATGTACCTGGAGGACGTTTTTACCCTCCCATGCAATCTGGCCGGCGTGCCCGGGCTGGCTTTTCCGGTGGGGTTCGATAAAGCTGGGCTTCCGGTCGGCATGCAGTTGATGGGTCCGCACTTCCGCGAGGATGTGCTGTTCCGCACCGCCCACGCTTACCAGCAGGTGACAGATTGGCATCAGCGCGTGCCGGAATTAGCGAAGTAAGGAAACAAGATGTCACCCTTCGCTGCGCTCAGTCACAGAGTGTTCTGTAGGCAGGGTGACATCTTGTGTTATTCGTAGGTTGGGTAGAGCGGAATTTCAAGACCGAACAACCCAACAACACGCAAGCGAAACCCAACATCCGAATAATTCAGGTAGTGGCGGCTCGCGAGCCACCCGTCCTTGATCCTTCTCCCCAGTTTTTCAACTGGGGAGAGGTTAGGTGAGGGGTTCGCTTACGCCAGTCTCCTGCCCGAACGGTGCACTGTGAGAGACCAAGCCTGCAGCCCATCAACTATAGGGTGCGCTTTCCGCAGGACTCTGTCCGCAGGATTATATGAGCAGCATACCATTCTGGTTCAAAACCACGTTCGCGCTCGGTCAGGAGACCGGCGCGATCAAAGTCGGCACGCTGAAGCACACCCTACCAATTTACCTGGTTTTCTTCGCGCCCTTCGCACCCTCGGATTCTTAGCGTCCTTAGCGAAACCCAACATCCGAATAATTCAGGTAGTAGCGGCTCGCGAGCCGCCACTTGAAAGGTGTCTTCGATTGCAATTAATCGGCCTACTATGATAGAATTTGTACATAAATACCTTATCGACAGCTGAGAGAGTGCTTTATGGACATGTATATGCGGGCAGCATACGAAGAAGCCAAAAAAGGGATGCGCGAGGGCGGCATCCCGATCGGTTCGGTATTGGTGGTGGACGGCAAAATCGTCGGGCGCGGGCATAACCGCCGCGTCCAAAGCGGCAGCCCCATCCTGCACGCCGAAATGGACGCTTTTGAATCCGCCGGACGGCTCAAAGCCAGCGACTACCAACGCGCCGTGCTGTATTCCACCCTTTCACCCTGCGATATGTGCACCGGAGCAACTTTACTCTACAAAGTTCCGCGGGTGGTGGTCGGCGAAAACCACACCTTCCACGGCGCAGAGGAAATGCTCAAAGCGCGCGGGGTGGATGTGGAAGTGCTCAACGACCCGCAGTGCATCCAATTGATGGAAGATTTCATTCACTCGCATCCCGATTTATGGAACGAAGACATCGGCGAGTGATTTTACTGAACGATCAAAACATAACCAATCAAGCGGGCGAAAAGCCCGCTTTTTTTGAAACTTTTTCCGCCGGTGTGCGTAAATATAATGTAATATAATTACACATTACGGAAAAGGATGGTCCCATGACCGAAAATTCATCTCAAACCGTCGTCACCACCCCGGACAAAGGCCCGGGCTGCCTGATTCGCATCCTGTACTTTATCTTCGTCGGCCTGTGGCTCGGCGGCATCGTCACCATCGCTGCCTGGGTGCTGATCATCACCATTATTGGACTGCCGCTCGGGCTGTGGCTGCTCAACCGCCTGCCGCTGATCATGACCCTCAAGCCGTTCCAGACTCAGGCCCGGGTGACCGTGGTGGACGGCAAGGTGGTATACCGGGAAACCGGCCTGCCCCCGCACCCCTTCTTGCTGCGCGCACTGTACTTCATCCTGATCGGCTGGTGGTTCAGTGCCTTCTGGCTGGCATTAGCCTGGCTGCTGACCGGCCTCAGCCTGGGGCTTGGCCTGCCGCTGGCGTTCTGGATGTTCGACCAGGTGCCGGCCATTACCACCCTGGCACGCTATTAAATAAAATCCACCCTGGCAAAATCAGCCAGGGTGGATTTTCGACTGTTTCCCTGAGTTTAGATCCAGCCGCGCAACTGCATCGCTTTGACGACGCGAGCGATGGATACCATGTAAGCCGCATCGCGCATATAGACTTTTTCTTTGGCGGACATGTCCAAAACAGCGTCGAAGGCCTCGGTCATTTTGGTGTCCAACTTGGTGAGCACTTCTTCTTTGGTCCAGTAGAAATTCATGTCGTTCTGGACGCCTTCGAAGTAAGAAACGGTCACGCCTCCGGCATTGCACAGGAAATCGGGAATCAGGAAGATGCCGCGTTCCTTGATGACTTCATCGGCATCCAGGGTTGTCGGGCCGTTGGCGCCTTCGGCAATAATCTTGACGCTCTTGGAGATCTTATGCACCGATTCACCGGTGATCTGCCCGCCTAGCGCCGACGGGATCAAAACATCCACATCTTTGCTGATCCAGGCGTCACCGCCCTCGATCACATAGCCAGCCGCTTTGGCCTTGGTTTTATCGATCGAGCCGTACTGGTCGGTGATCTTCATCAGGAAATGCGGATCGACTCCGTCCATCTTGGTGACCGTGTAGGAAGCGCGGTCCTCGCGGTCCCAGTAGGATACGCATACAACCTTGCCGCCCAGCATTTCGATGAAGCCGATGGCTGCGTACTGAGCCACGTTGCCAAAACCCTGAATGGCAACCGTGCATTGGGTCGAGTCCAGTTTGAGGTGCTTCATGGCCTCGCGGACAGTGTAGATCACGCCGTAGCCGGTAGCCTCGGTGCGGCCCTGAGAGCCGCCGCCGCCCAACGGCTTTCCGGTGATGACACCCGGTGTGTACTGCCCGACCAGCTTCGAGTATTCATCCATCATCCAGCCCATCATCTGCGGGTTGGTGCCAACATCCGGCGCCGGCACGTCCTGGCGCGGCCCGATGTTTTTCCACATTTGCTGCACCCAGCCGCGGACCAGGCGTTCTTTTTCGCCCGTAGAAAGCGTGGCGGGGTCAACGATCACACCGCCTTTGCCGCCGCCCAAAGGAATATCGACGACAGCGCATTTCCAGGTCATCCAGGTGGCCAGTGCGCGGACCATGTCCAACGTTTCAGCCGGGTGGAAGCGGATGCCGCCCTTGTTGGGACCGCGGACGTCGTTGTGCTGCACGCGGAAACCCTGGAAGATTCGGATCGTCCCGTCGTCCATGCGCACCGGGATGCGGAAAGAAAATTCGCGCAGCGGCCAGCGCAGGATTTCACGCACCTGCGGGTCGAGTTTGAGCAGTTCAGCGACCTGGTCGAATTGGCGCTGAGCCATTTCAAATTCGTTGGTGGGTTCTGACATTTATGCTTCTCCTGTATATTTTTGAGAGAATGGATTGGGATAAATCCAGCGTCAGGGGCAGCCTGGAAAACAACGGTGTGTGAAATGCATTGGTTTGGCCGCCAACACCCCGGAGTATTCGCCTGGCTGGGTACCTTATTAGGGTAGCAAACCTGACCCGATCGGTCAAGATGATGAACATCGCTAATAAGGGGTGATACCCTTCTCCAATTTGTGAATAGCGGCACAAATTGTTTTTTTCGTAGGGTGCTATTCGACCTATCATTCAATAAGACTTTCTATACACAATGTGCTTGGCCCAAACTAACCCGGGTCGAACGCACCAGCAATATCGGATGATCATTAAAAGGTGCGTTCAACTATTATCTGTCATTACGAGAGAGCGCCGGCTGATCTTGCCGAAGCGACCGAAGCAATCTACCTAGGCCTTATGGGCATCTGATCCAGGGTACAGGGAAATTGACGATCAGTGCAGATTGCTTCGCCGCTTCGCGGCTCGCAATGACAAAAAACTGGCACCTACTTCGCCTTACGCTCAGCCAGCTGACGTTCCAACTCGGCGCGCACCACCTGTGGGTTAGCCTTTCCACCTGCCGATCGCATCACCAGTCCAAAGAACCAGTTCGCCAGCGTCTCTTTGCCATTCAAGAAATTTTTTAACTCGTCCGGGTTTGACTCCAACGTCTGCCGCACCAACCCTGCGATGACCTCCGAATCGGAAACCTGCCGCAGTCCCTGCGTCGAGATGATTTCACCGGCGGTCTGACCAGTGCGCAACATTTCACCTAACACCGTCTTGGCGGTATGCAAATTGATCTCGCTGCGCTGCACAAATCCCAGCAGCCAGGCCAATGCGGCCGGGCGCACTTTGAGCTTGTCCAGCCCCTCGCCGGACTGGTTGATCCAGCTAAACAGTTCGCCCAGGATCCAGTTGGCGGTCATGCGGGCTGCCACGCCCTCGGGTTCGGCTGCACGCACTGTCTCCTCGAAGTACTGCGCCAGCGAGGCGTCGGCTGAAAGCAAATCAGCGTCAGAGGCCGGCAAGTTGTAGTCGCGCTCGAAACGTGCTTTTCGCGCCAGCGGCAGTTCCGGCAATCCCGCCCGCACCCGCTCCACCCACTGCGGTTCGACCACCAGGGGCGGCAAATCCGGCTCGGGGAAGTAACGATAATCGTGGGCTTCCTCCTTGCTGCGCTGGGAATATGTCGCCGCAGCATCCTCGTCCCAACCCAGCGTTTCCTGGTCAATCTTGCCCCCATGGTCAAGGACCTCAGACTGGCGCGCGATTTCGTAAGCAATTGCACGCTCCATGGTGCGGAAACTGTTCAGGTTTTTAATCTCGACCCGCGTTCCCAGCTGGTCAGAACCAACCGGGCGGATGGAGACGTTGGCCTCGAAGCGCATGACGCCTTTTTCCATATCCCCGCTGCTGGCAGCCACCGCCCTTAAAACGGCCCGTAACCCTATGGAGTAAGCGCGGACCTGTTCCAGGGTGTGCATATCCGGTTCGGATACAATTTCCAGTAGCGGGACGCCAGCTCGGTTCAAATCAATCAGGGAATATGCGTCCCGATTCGCTGGATGGACATGGGTTAGCTTTCCGGTATCCTCTTCCAGATGGACACGGCGGATGCGCACTGTCTTTTCCCCCTCACGGGTCTGAATCACCAGGCGGCCAGTTTCAGCCAGGGGATATTCGTACTGCGAGATCTGGTAACCTTTGGGCAGGTCGGGGTAGAAGTAATTTTTGCGCGCGAACAGGCTGGTGTGGGCCGGGGTACATTCCAGCGCCAGCGCCACCCGCAGCCCAAGTTCAACGGCTTGCCGATTGACCACTGGCAGCGTACCGGGCATGCCGGCGCACACCGGGCAGACAGCGCTGTTGGGAGCGGCCTGAGTGAGATCGACGACCGGGCAAGCGCAGAACATTTTTGAGCGGGTCGCCAACTCCGCGTGGACTTCCAGGCCGATCACCGCTTCGTAGTTCATGAAAACCATCCAGATGGGGAGATTGAAGTTGATTCTACCATGAAGGATGGCGGGGCCGTTCTCCTCGGGGCAAGGGGATAGAGCGGAACACCGCGGTTTAATCGGTAGGAGCACGGGGGTGGAGCGCGATAAACGGTATTTTAGATAACCCAGTGCCCGCACAAGTGCGTTTGAACTGGAAAGGTAATGTCATAGGGAACGATCCCTGGCTATGATATGGGGTAATTTAAAAATCCCCGTTCCCCTTGTATCTTGATTTTATCGTGTGCTACACAATCCCAAAGGGCGTTTCCAACCGCGCAGCGGCTGTAGGGGCGGGTCGAGACCCGCCCGCCTTACTTCGGGGGCGCAAAGTTCGCGAGCGGATGTGCGGGCCGGGTTCCACCCCAGCCCGGGTCGACACACGGGTCGACCCCTACGCAACAATGTCCATCTGGAATTGTGCGAAACCAAATTGGTTATTTTAGCAACTCGCGCCGCCAGTCAAACAATCGTTTTCTAACAAGACAGCCTCTACATTTAATGGGCGACCGAACCCCAAGAAAGCAGATTATTTCGTGATAGCGTTCCAATTTGGGAATAAAAATCAGCCTTCAGAATTTTCCTGAAGGCTGACGTAGCCATCTCCTGATACTCGTTACAACCGGTTCACAAAACGTTCGATGCGGCGCAGCGCCTCTTCGATTTTTTCGTAGGCTGTGGCATAAGATGCGCGGCAGAACCCCTCGCCACCGGCGCCAAATGAATTACCCGGCACCATGGCCACATGTTCTTCCTGCAGCAAACGGTTGGCAAAGGTCTCATCGTCCAATCCGGTGACGCTGACCTTGGGGAAGGCATAGAAAGCGCCTTTGGGCTCAAAGGTTGGCAGGCCAATGCGATTGAATTCCGGCACGATCAGCTTGCGGCGGCGGTCGTACTCTTCCACCATCATCATGACCGCCTCGTCCCGGTCTTCGAGCGCCACAATCCCGGCCTCCTGGGCTACGGTGGGCGCGGACATGACCGTGTATTGATGAATCCGCAGCATGCCCTTCAACAAATGCGCCGGGCCGCAGGCATAACCAATGCGCCAGCCGGTCATGGCGTAATCCTTCGAGAAGCCGCCCAACAAAATAGTGCGATTACGCATGCCCGGCAGAGTCGGGAAGCAAACATGCTGGTGCCCGGCGTACACCAGCCGGTCGTAAATTTCGTCGGTGATAATAATCAGATCATATTTCTCGGCGATGCGGGCAATTTCCAGCAGACGTTCGCGGGTCGCCACCGCGCCGGTGGGGTTATTGGGGAACCCCAGTAATATGGCTTTGGTGCGCGGGGTAACCGCGGCTTCGATGCGTACCGGGTCGATGTTGAAATTGTCTTCCATGTGGCACGGGATCTCGACCGGCACCCCGCCCGCCATGAACACCTCAGCCTGGTAGGAGACGAAGCACGGGGTGGGAATGATGACCTCGTCGCCGGGATCCAACAGCGCGGTCGCACTCAGGTAAAGCGCTTCGGAGCCGCCGACGGTGATAATCATTTCTTCCACCGGGTCATAACTGACGCCGTATAATCGTTCCAGGTTGGCGGATAACGCCTTGCGCAGTCCAAGAATACCGGCATTAGAGGTGTAATGGGTGGCCCCGTTTTGCAGCGCCCGGACGCCAGCATCGATGACCGGTTTAGGGGTATCAAAATCCGGTTCGCCAATTCCCAACGAGATGACTTCCTTCATCGTGGCGGCGATATCAAAAAAGCGACGAATGCCCGAAGGTTTTAATGCAGCCACTCGCTGAGAAATGTAAGACTCTCGCATTTTTGCTCCTTGGTTTTGCAGGGTTACGGGATCAGGATTTAGAATAGAAGCCATTATTTTTTCCTTATAATTCATTTACACGCCATTCATCATATAGTTCGCCATAAAAAAGTTCAAATCGCCGGCCATCTTTTACTAATACCCGAAAACACTTTCCGCCCGGGATGCGCCAGCGGTCCTCGACCACCTCAACCTCCAGCCGCTGACCGTCCTGGATCAGCGCAATCGGCCGTTCGGCATATTCGAAGCCCGAATGGCATTCAACCTG
>CALMGN010000221.1 GCA_937863605.1 uncultured Anaerolineaceae bacterium | reverse complement strand
GCGCCTACCCCCAACCCAACCGCAAGCGTGATATTCCCGGACAGGTAAAGCTGAACTCCCCCGAACAATAACGCTGCAAAGAACACCCCGGCTGTAAGGCGGTTGATCGACCGGGTCGCCCGATGCACCTGGCGGCTCAGGTCGCTGCTGCGCACCTCCAGCCGTCCCTGCTCCAGGCGCGTCAAAACAGCCTCCGTCCGGCGCGGCAGCGACACCACCGTGCGCAGGATATCAACGGCCTCCCCCGCCCAGGTCTTCCACTGCGAGCCGCCTTCTGCCTTCATTAACTTATCCGCCCACGGCATGATACTCTGCCAGACATTAAAATTAGGATCCAACCCGGTACACATCCCGTTGAGAATTGACAGCGCCCGCCCGAGGAGGATCATATTTTCGGGCAGTTGAAACGGATTGTTATAGAGCAACTCGCGGAATTCTTCAAGGAACTCAACAGCTTCCGACTGGCGCAATTCCATCAGCTCAGGTGCAGTTTTCCCCCAAAACCTTTCAAAGGCACGCTCGTTGGCCAACCGCAGCAGCTCGGTATCCGCACCCGGCAGTAGTACGCCCATCAGCTGGTAGGCTTTGATCACCCTCGCACCGTCGCGTTCTACTACGGCAATGATTAATTCACGCAAACCGTCCACCAGATTAGGCGAGATCTTGCCGGCCATGCCAAAATCGACGAATACTAATGAAAATCCGGTACGGCCGGCCTCATCCACCGCCCTTGGAGCAATGAACAGGTTGCCGGGATGCGGGTCGGCGTGAAACCAGCGGTCCTCGAAAACCTGCTTGAGGTAAACGTCAAACAGGCGCTGCGCCACCTCGGTTCGGTCGATGCCTGCAGCATCGATGGCGTCATAATCGGTGATTTTAATCGCCCGAACATCCTCCAGGGTCAGCACCCGGCGGGTGGTGTGGCTCCAGTACACCTCAGGGACGATCACATCCTGGACGCCCAGGAAGTTCTCCTTGAAGGTTTGCGCGTTCTTGCCCTCATGGAGATAGTCGATTTCCTCATACAAGGTGCTGCTGAATTCACGGACCAGCGCCTGGACATCCACCCGTTTGCGGATGGGTTTGTACAACTCCACCCAGCGGCTGACCACGCGCAACGCGGCTAAATCCGTTTCGACCACTCTTTCGATATTCGGCCGCTGCACTTTGACCACCACCGGCAGACTTTCTACCGATCCATCAGCAGCGGCAGGTTTACGCAGCCGGGCAGCATGCACCTGCCCAATGGACGCTGCCGCAATCGATTCCGGCACAAATTCATCAAACAAGTCCTCGAGCGTCGCACCAAACTCCGACTCCACCACCCGGCGGATATCCTCAAAGCGCTCTGGCTGGACTTCATCCTGCAGCCCGGTCAATTCATCCGTAATCACCTGCGGGAGCACATCCAGGCGGGCTGAGAGCCACTGGCCAACCTTGATTAATACCCCGCCCATGCTCACGGCCAAATCGTGGAAACGGACCGCGGTCTGGCGTAAACGTCTGTCTCGCGACCTCCGAACCAGGCGTATTAAACCGATGCGCGGGAGGAACACCTCCCACCACAGCAGCTCAAGCAGCACGCCGGCGAAGAAAAACAGGATTTTGCGGTAGCGTTGTCTGAGCATATTAAAAAGATTATAAGCGCTTTTAACCGACCGGGACGTTCGATCAGACGTCCCGGTCCCCGAGGAGAAGAAATAGGCAATTCAGATGTCAGGAGTTCCGGTAATACCAAAGGTTACTTCCGCAGCAACCGCATCCCGTTGGCGATGACGACCAACACTGACAACTGATGGATCAGCATCCCGCCCGCCATGTGAACACTACCAAGCAGCACGCCGGTCAGCAGCCCGCTGACCGTAAGCAGCGCAATAACCACATTCTGCCGGATGTTTTGCAGCGTGGCTTTCGAAAGGTGGATGGCTTCCGGCACTTTAAGCAGGTCGTCCGCCATCAGCGCGATGTCTGCTGTTTCGATCGCCAGCCC
>CALMGN010000220.1 GCA_937863605.1 uncultured Anaerolineaceae bacterium | reverse complement strand
AGTGATCTCGGAGGATGGCGAGGAGTTGGACGCCTATGTGTTGGGCGTGTTCGAACCGCTGCAAGCGTTTGAGGGTGAGTGTATTGCGGTCATCCATCGATTGGAAGATGATGATGATAAGCTGGTGCTGGTTACACCGGGAAGGCTTTTCACTGACGAGCAGATTAGGGTACTGACGGAATTTCAAGAGCGCTGGTTTAACTCTGTCATTCTACGGTCATAATCCAGTTGGACAATTCGCAGGTCGGATTGAGGGGTGATGACGGGAAAATTGTGGATATCGTTTATGCAGCTCTGAAATCCGACGAATCCCATCATGTCTGTTTCCTATCCGTAAGATGTTGGGTTTCGCGGCCGCAAAATGGTTTTCTCGATAAACGCCGTGTGCCGCTGCTCAACCCAACCTACAATTTACTTGCTTCTTGTTAAAAAATAGAAGATTAATAAGCAGGTTTCCATGCCTGCCCACATATTTATCGAATAAAAAAATTGCGCCGGCTGAACCGGCGCAATTTATATTTAAACACTTCAAACTGAGGTTACTTGTGAATACTGATATTCCCCGACAGGCGTTGCAGTGAGCCGTTGTCGAAGACCAACTCGGTGCCATCCCAGATCTGGATGCGGATATTGTCACGTTTGCCGTCCTGCAGCCAGACGATGTAGCGGAACCCTTCACTGCTGTTGGCGGTGCCAAACCCAGTGAGGATGGCCTGTTTACTATCTTGAGAAACCCATAACCATTCAACATGGGTACTGTAGAACTCAAATCCCGCATTTTCAAGGATCAGGCTCAAGGATCCTTCTGGGGCTGCTATGTCTTTGTGATATTTAGCGACTAGCTCAAACTGTGCTTTGCCAGTCCAGCTATCCTCATAGAGGTACGAGCCAGCTGGCGCCAATACCCAGCCGCCGCCGTTTACAAACCCTACTGCTGATGGATACGGAGTGTTCTGCAGATCCAACCCCACAACCACCGGATCGTGATCGGACACCCGGAACATATCCGGCGCGTAGAGCGAGGTCTGTAAATTGGGTGTCTTGAAATCGAGGTTGTAGTCCAGCACGCTGGGTTCGTCGGCGTTGATGTGGAATTCGCTAATAGCTGTGACCTGAGGCATCAATGAACTGGTTGCCAGCGCGTGATCCAGGTAACCCCATTGCCCGTCGAAGACGTAGGAGTAGGCTTCGGGGCCGAGGAACAGCTCGAGCAGATTGGTATAACCGGCATTCTTCAGCGTGGTGATCGGATCTTCCATGGCGTAGGAGTTCAAGTCGCCAAGGATGAGGATGTCCGATTCGCTGGTGAGAGTCGGGTCGCTTGCCAGCCAATTGGCCAGCTCCGTGGCAGCATTGACACGGACGGTATTACAGTTACCCTGCCCATCGCCCGCATCCGGGGCGTCGCAGGCGCTACCCTTGCTCTTGAAGTGGTTGACCACCACGGTGAAGCGGGCGCCGTTGGAGTTCTGCTGGAAGGTCTGCGCCAGCGCCGGGCGGGTGCGAGGTGCGCTATCGCCGCCATTGACGAAGGCCTCGCTGTTCAGGGCCGCGGTGACGCCTACCGGGGTAACTATTGCGGGTTTGTAAACCAGTCCAACCTTGATGGCATCCGTGCCGAGCGCATTGATCTGGTCGGTGTTTGCATCAACGTCAATGAAGGCGTAGGTACCGGGCACGGTGGCATTATTGAGCTGGTCCACCAGGTGCGCGATCGCGCTAGCGGAGCTGTAGCCGTCATTTTCAATTTCGACGAC
>CALMGN010000219.1 GCA_937863605.1 uncultured Anaerolineaceae bacterium | reverse complement strand
TAAAAAAAAACAACCCCGCTTTTCGGCGGGGTTGCTCCAGGTTCATTGCAAAGGATTAGAGAACTGTAACGTTCGCGGCCTGCAAACCCTTGGGACCTTTTTCAATAGTGAATTCGACCTTCTGGCCCTCTTCCAGGGTGCGGTAGCCCGTGCTCTGGATAGCGCTGAAGTGAACGAAGACGTCCGGGCCATTCTCACGAGCCAGGAAACCATAACCTTTGGTGCTGTTGAACCATTTCACGGTTCCGGTAACACGTTCTGACATTCTGTAAATCTCCTTGTTTCAAAAACAAAAATCTTAGTAGCGGCTTTGTCCGCCACCACCACGCCGATCATTACCGCGATTGCCTTGACCACCGCGGTCATACCCACCGCCGCCACCGCGGCGAGGTCCACCAAAGCCGCCTCCGCGCCCAGTTTCTTCTTTGGGGCGAGCGACATTGACCTTAAGGTCCCTTGAGTCGAGCGAATAGCCGTTGAACATGCGAATGGCATTTTCTGCTTCAGCCTGGTTGCTCATCTCAACGAAAGCAAACCCTTTGGAGCTGCCCGTCATGCGGTCCTTAATTACATCTACAGCTACTACAGTGCCGGCCTGGGCAAACAACGTGCGCAAACCGTCTTCTGTGGTATTGTACGAGAGGTTCCCAACGTAAAGTTTGGTTTCCATCCTTCTCGAGTTCCTAACCTTCCTTCTTGTCACTTAAAAAATACCACCAGATCTCTTATTGGTCCGGCGGTTAATGCACAAACGCATGCAGATTGCCATATTTATACCACAAATTATGAAAAATGGATGAAATTAAGTCAAGGGTTTTTCCAAATATTTATTAATTTCTAATGATTCAGGATAAATTGGTTGATATCAAATTGAGATTGTTATTGACTTAATAGAACGTTTATTCTATAATTGTTGTATTGACCCGCTTCTTAACCACCCAAGGAAGGCAAGCATGTCACTCATCTTTTCCATTATTCAACGGGATGACCAACCCGTATTGTCGATTCGCACCTCCACCAGCATGAACAACCTGCCAGAGACCATCCTGCAGGCGCTAATGAAAGTCGGCGAGCATATAACCAAACTTGGGGCGCGACCCGGCGGACCCGCCTTTGTGGCTTATTCCAACCTGGACATGCACAATTTGACGGTTGAAATTGGTTTTCCGGTGGCCGGCGGGTTGGCTGGCGCAAATGATGTCTCTGCTCGCATCATTCCTGGCGGACCGGCAGGCGTTTGCCTGTACACCGGCCCTTATCAGGACCTGGCATCGGTGTATCAGCAATTGAACACCTACCTCGAAGGCCAGGGACGCGAGCCGACCGGCGTGTCCTACGAATTCTATTTGAATGACCCGGCTGTCACGCTGCCCGACGAGCTGCAAACGCAGATCATTTTCCCACTCGTCGGGGCTGCGGCCGAGGAAAGGGAGCGCACGCCGGGTAGCGGGCGCATTCCTGCCTTGTATCGGTAGGGTGAGCAGGGTTCAGGGGGAATTTTTTCTGAAAAGACTTCCGCAGGCTGGCGGAAGTCTTTCTTTTAAAAACGTTGCAGGGTTGTCCTTGCGGACTACCCTGCAATCGCCCCCGACAAAACCTTTAATACAGCGCAGGTTCTCCCTGAAAGGTAAACCGGCCCCTCTTTTCGCGGGTTTGCCAGTTTGCCTGCGCCAGACATGACGATTTTTCTAGATGAAAATAATTTGGGAACCTTCGGTCATATCCATGAAGTCGGAAGCAGTGACGATGTCTTCGACGCCCTCTACGAAATCTTCTTTCTTCAAGCCGAACATATCAACGGACATCTTGCAGGCGTATAAATGTGCGCCGGCATCGACCATCATTTGCAGATATTCATCCACCGGCGGGGCGCCTACTTTGGCGATTTTCTTTTTCATGAACCAGGAGGTGAATGCGGTCATACCGGGAAGTATGCCCATCAGATTCGGAATGCCCAGCGTGCCGGTTGGCAGACCCATCAGGCGCATCTTCATGCTGGTGTTGGCCACCGGGGCCAGTTCCAGGTGTTTCTGGCGGTCTTTGCTGATCATATCCATACCCCAGAAGGTAAAGAAGACGGTCACGTCAATGCCATTACCGAGCGCTGCCCAGCCCATCACCAGCGCCGGGTAGGCCATGTCCAGGTCACCCTTTGAACAAATAAAAGCAATTCTGCGTTGTTCAGATTCCATGATGAATTCTCCGATTTTCCAATTGAGATATTAGACGCAGCCTTCGGGTTTGCCGAGACCAGCGATCTTGGCGACCTTCTTGGCAGGGCCTTTGGGGAACAATGCGAACAGGTCCTTGGTCGAGATGCCTGTGCCAACAGTAATCTGGCGCAGGGTCGGGGCCTTGCCGCTGGCCAGACCGGTGGTGCGGCAGAAGTCGATAATTTTCCAGTGGTCGGGGGTCAAAACTTCGATGCCCTCCAGTTTGGCAAGGAACTCGGCAATTTCACGCGACCATTGCTTGGCGTCGATCATATAGCCTTCCGCGTTGAATGCAACATCCTTCACAAGATCAGACATTTCATACTCCTTTTGGTAGTGATTGGGTTTTTATATTTTCACCAGATCGCATCATCCCTACCCTCAGGGTTATGGAACTGATGATTGTTTCGATTAGGGTTTTTTCCCTGCCATGCTGAAATCACTCGGCAAGGGAACTTCGATTCCGTGCATCATCAGGTAGTAAATGTAGCGGAATGCCAGCTTGCCCCAATGATTGATGGTCGTTTCGCCCAGCAGGTCAAACGGGCCAACAACTGGTACAGGATATTTGCCGCGCAAAGGCTCGTGGGTGTAATCGAAATCAATCAGGGTGGCTTTTTCAAAACCGGTTTCAATGTAGCACAAGGCGTGTCCATCAAAGTGATGCGTCATGGGTTGGCCAGCCATGTGCTGCAGGATGTTCTTGAAGGCTTTCTCCATCTGGAAGTGGATGACTGCTCCCGCCTTGGACGCGGGAATATTGGCAGCGTCACCCAAAGCCCAGATATTCTCATAATCGGTAGATTGCAGGGTTTCCTTGTCAACCCGGACGTAGTTCAGTTCATCGCCAATCCCAGCTGCGCCTAAGAAGCTGGCGCCCTTGTTGAGCGGGATACTGACCATCAGATCGTAAGGTATTTCACGCTCATCATAGGAAGCGAGAACATTGCGAGACGAATCGACCATGCCAGCATTGAATTCAGCTTCCACATGAATATGCTTGCGTTCTAAAATCTTACCAAGAGTGGCAGAAGCCACAGGCTTGGTGAAAGCACCCGGCAGCGGGGTTGCGAAGATGATATCCACCTTATCGCGGATGCCTTTGCGGGTGAAATATGCGTCAGCTAAAAAGATGAATTCCAATGGGGCGACCGGACATTTGATCGGATTTTCGACCACATTGACCACAAACCGCCCGCCATTAAAGTTGCTGATGGCTGGAGCCAATGCGGCCGCGCCTTCATAGGTATAGAAGTCAAAGATGTTCTGGCGCCAGCCGCCATCTTTCAAGCCCTCGGTCTCTTCGGGGTGAATGTCGGTTCCGGTAGCAACTACCAGATAGTCGTAGTTAATCACGCGACCATTGGCAAGGGTTACCCGGTTTTCGGCCGGTTCCAACTGCTCCACCTCAGCCACAACGTATTCAACGCCTTTTGCAACGAAACTGCGAATAGGTTTGACGACATCATCCTTCTTGTAGTAGCCGAAGGGGATAAACAAAAACCCTGGTTGGTAGAAGTGCTGCTCGTTCTTATCAACCACAATCACTTTCCATTGTTTTGCATCGAGAACGCGCGACATCTTGCGCGCCATCATAATGCCAGCCGTGCCGGCTCCCAGCACCAAAAATGTTTTCATAAACGCCCTCTCTACTTTAGTTGAGTCAAATCAGCAATTTGCTGTAACCGAAGCATGAAACTGGTACGCTCCCGCAGGATGCTTTCAACCGCCTGCGCAGCTTTTCCCGCCCAGTCCTTCATCAAGTTCCACTGCTCGTCCGTGACGACCGGTACACTCAGGATCGCGGCAGCAATTCGTCCAGCTTCCGCGCCGAATTGGGTTGTAAGCTTTTCGGTATTACGGGTCGCGGCTGCATCCAGAAAAACCTGCCCTACCAGAAACCAGCCGACGGTTTTACCGCGAACCGCAATGGGAGCCGCAACTGAAGACAAGCCAGCCGGGCACTCGAAGGCGTCCGTTGGCTGAGCCGAAAAGCGATGCCAGGCGGCCTGGTAAGCCTCCAAACCGTCCGGTGAGCCCATTACCACGCGGCTTAATTCAGTCTGAGTGCTATATTCGGTGACTGGATCACCGTTGGCATCCAGTACCAGTGCGCTCATCAGGCTGACGCCGGAGAGTAAATTTTGAATCGTCTGGACGCAATGAACCGGGAAGACGGCAGCGGATTCGGTCGCGACCGCTTCAATCTGGCTCTGCCCGCTCAACAGACGTTCCACTTCAGTGGTGGTAAAACGCCACTGCGAGCCAACTTTGACGCCCTTCAAACGGCCGTCCTGCAACATACGGTAGATCGTGATGCGATCTACCTTGAGAATATCTTGTACCTGGCGGGTGGTGAGTAAGTCTGTCATAATTTGTTATATAAATCTATAACATGATATACGAAAGATTATAAAGGACAGTCTTGCAGGCCATAAGTGTAATTCGTCACAAACAAATAGCAGAATGTCATATATTATTCAGCAAGGATCCTATCCCATCCTGTTTAGCAACCAATTCCCCTGCTCAGCATTGAAACCAGACCCCAATATTTGTACAATGGAATTAAGGTTTGCGATATCAAAAGATCAGGAGGGATCTCATGGAAAAAATTGCCAGTGCCATCCAACAAGAATTGGTCTGGACGCAGCCGAATGCATTTAAAGAAGAATACGAACTGCGCAGTGATGCTGCGCTCCTCGGGATATTGAAATTCCGCAGTGCCTGGGGGACTCTGGCTATCGCTGAAACCACGAACGGCTGCTGGACTTTCAAACGGGTAGGTTTTTTCTCCACGCGCGTAACGGTCCGCCCGTGTGAAACCGAATCTGACCTGGCTTCCTTCCGCAACAATACCTGGAGCGGCGGCGGCACGCTGGAATTGGCAGATGGTCGTTCTTTCCGGATTAGCACCAACTTCTGGCAGACCCGCCTTGAACTGATCAGCGACCGGGATGAGATAATTCTGAGCTATACAGACATCGGCGGCTTTTTCCGCCGCTCAGCCAACATGACCATTGAATCGCAATCCGCTCTGCTCCCGGAACTGCCGTGGATTGTGATGTTGTCCTGGTACCTGGTAGTGATGATGTACCGTGATTCAGCAGCTGCCGCGAGTGCAGCCGCATAATACTGGAAATTGTGCACCTGAATTCGGTATAATTAGACATTGCAATCGATCAACTTTATCCATTGGAGAATCGTTTATGTCCTTGACGCCCGGCCTGACCCACCAGGTCATTATCACTGTTAAAGAAAGCGACACCGCCCGCGCCGCTGGAGGCGATAGCCTGCCGGCGGTTTTTTCCACGCCGCGCCTGGTCAGTTACATGGAAAAAACCTCGCACGAGATGATCCTGCCGCTGCTGCCGGAAGGCATGACCAGCGTCGGGACGGTAGTCAACATTCAACACCTGGCAGCCACCCCGGTCGGGATGCAAATCCGCTTCACTTCTGAGTTACGGGCAGTGAACGGACGGCGCTTGACCTTCAAGGTTGAGGCCTGGGACGAAGTTGAAAAAATTGGCGAGGGCGAGCACGAACGCTTTATCATCGACCCCGAACGCTTTCACCGCCGCCTGGCGGAAAAAGAAGCCTTGATTAAGAAGTAAATTCACCTGAACCCGTACCCGCGATCCACTCTTTTTTAGCCCTTTCCATTCTAGATGAACCGCGCCTTCGCTCACTTCGTCGACAATGCCATTGAATATACCGTTGGCCGCTATAAACACTTGTATACGCCTGACCAGTTCAAACCCATTCCGGACGGCGTGATCGATTGGCCTAACAACCAGCCGGAATCCTTTTTCACCATTCCCGACAAACTGCCCGACTTGAATTTCGAGCAGCCGTACGTTTTCCGCGGCGACCGCGTGCTCTCGCTGTTCAACTTCCCCAGCGCCGTTACCACGCCGTATCCCACCAACAACGTGGTACACGGACTGGCGGATTTGCGCGCCAACCGCAAGAGCCGCGGCGCGTTGATCCTGGTGCACGGCTACATGATGAGCAGCTTTGCGCTGCTGCGGTTGTTTGGCGAACTGGTTGCGAAGAGCAGGGTGGATGTTTATTATCTCTCCTTGCCGTACCACATGCAGCGTGCGCCGCTTGGCACCTGGAGCGGGCAGTACAGTCTGAGTTCGGATGTGGTCCGTTCGATCGATTCATTCAGGCAGGGGGTCATAGATGTACGCTCATTGGTTTCCTGGATCCAGCGCGAAGCCAGACAGCCGGTTTTCCTGGCGGGGATGAGCCTGGGAGCCTTTACCTGCTGCATGGCATCGGTCGTCGATCCACGTCCAGTCGGTTTGATCAGCCTGTTGGGCGGGGCTGACCTTTCGGACATTGTTTTTGCGGGCAATTCGTTTTATTTGATCCGCCAGAGCTTACTCAGGCACGGCATCCGGCATGGTGATTTGGAGCAGTACTGGGCCGGGATCAGTCCAGGCAATTTTCGTTCGCGGCTGCCGCGCGAGCACATCGTGATGGTTGCTGGCGAGCACGATCCGATCATCACCCCGCAGAATGCCTCCCGGCTGTGGCGCGCCTGGGGTGAGCCGGATATTACCTGGCTGCCTTGCGGGCATGCCAGCCTGGGCTTATATGCTCGCCGGGTTGGCGATGTTGTTTTCAACTTTGTTGACCGCCGCCTGGACGAGCTGTATCAGGATGAGAAGGTCAATGCCACCATGACGAATCGTGGCCTGACCAACAAGTAGGGTAAGCTTCAGCTTGCCCACGTAAACTGAAAGTTTGCGCCATAGTATTTTGCGCGCAGTCGGCCGACGCTTAATACCGGCACCGCGATGCTTTCTGCCAAATGCAGGCCGTCAGCATGACACTGGGCAGCAAGCTTGGACAAGCTAACAGCTTGTCCTACATCAACAGGTAGAGGGCGGCGCTGTTTAGCACCGCCCCCGTTTCCCCATCCCCTTTTACCCCCGGAGAATTATCGAAAGTTATGGCTTGCTGGTTACCAGCCCCCACAGGCGCTGCCAGCCGTGTTTCCATTCCAACCGCTTCAACCGGTAGGTACCAATCACGCCGTACGGCAGGAACAACACCAGTGCAATGAAGATCAGGCCAAAAACCAGCGGCCAGCGTGCGCCGAACCATTGATAGAAGAACTGACCGACAATTTGCATTAACCCGGCGCCCAGGATAGGACCGATGAGCGTGCCAATCCCGCCAAGGATCGTCATGATCAAGGCATTAATGGTGGTGACCGCACTGGTCATCGTTGGGGTGGCGCCCATATTCCACAAAGAGAAGAGCGCTCCTGCCAGACCGGCAATCACCGCCGCGATGACAAAGGCCAAGGTGCGGTAGGTGACCGGGTTGTAGCCAATCATGCGCACCCGGCTCTCATTTTCCCGCAGCGCCACAAACACGCGCCCGGTGGGTGAATCCACCAGCCGCCGGGCGATCAGATACATGATTACGCAGAATGCCAGGGCAACAAAATAAAACAGCAGCCTGTGCTGAGTCGGATTGATCCACAGCGGCACTGGCACCCCATGCAGGCCTTCGTCCGCGCCGGTCCACTTGCCAAAGTCAGTGGCTTTGGAAAGGATGTGGATGGCATCCGCCATGGCCAGAGAGATCATTGCAAAATACACGCCCTTGATACGCGCTGAAACGACGCTGAATAACAGTCCGAGCAAGCTTACGACGATGACCACTAACAAAATGGCTGCGATCAGGACCAAAACTTCAGTGATATCAGCACTGCCAATGGTAATTTTGTAGGAGCCAATAATTTTAGGGCCAGCATGCGTTAAGAACAAACCCATCGCGTAGGCCCCGCCGCCAAAGAAGGCCGCATGGCCAAACGAGAGGATACCCGTATACCCAATCAGCAGATCGTAGCTCATGGCGTAAACCGCCATGATAAAAAAGGTGATTAACTGGCCTTGCCAGAATTTTGAAGGCCCATCCTGAACCGATGTCCCGGTGAACCAGCCAAAAAGGAAGGGGAACAACACCAGCAGCAGTATAAACGCCAATCCCAGCCATTCGCTGCGCAGGGATTGGGCTGCGCTCTTGAACCGGCCTGGAGCAGTCTTGAGATCCAATTTTGCTTCTGCCATGACTACTCCTTCTTCCCGAACAAGCCAGCCGGGCGTACCAGCAAGACGATCGCCATGATGATGACGGTGGACGCCTCGGCAATGGCCGGAGATAAGCTAAACTTCAACGCCAGGTAATCTCCGAAGGCGCGCGCCAGCCCGAGCAAGAGCGCACCAATTGCCGCCCCGCTGTAACTGCCCATCCCCCCGATGACCACCACGATAAACGCCTGAAGTTGGAATGCGTCACCCATGTTGGGCTGTACCGGGATGAATGGCGCGGCGCCAATTCCACCCAGAGCCGCCAGACCTGCACCCAGCATGAATACAATGGTAAACACCTTACGAACGTTGATGCCAAGCGCTTCGACCATGGTGCGGTCCTGCACCCCGGCGCGGATAATCATGCCAAGCCGCGTGTAGTTCATCAACACGCCTAACCCAATCACCATCAATATTCCAAGAACGATGATAAACAACCGGTAGGACGGGAAAGTGACTCCCAGAACGTCAACGGTCAGGTTTTGTCCGCTGAACCAGGCGAGAATGTTTTCCGCTTTCCCGGGCTGCGAGAACATCGGCGGCCGGGTCATCTGATAAGCAAGCGGGTCCCACAGCACCTGGATGATTTCGCGTAACACATACGCCAACCCAAGGGTGACGATCACCTGGTAGAGCGGACGGACGTAAAGCGGCCGGATCAGGCTGACCTCTACCGCGGCGCTCAGGCCCGCACCACACAGCGCCCCGACCGCCAGAGCCGCAAAGAAGCGCAGATTGCCATTCCACATCAGGACTGCATTCGGAGCAGATTCCCGCAAGAGCGTGGCGATGACCGTCAAGACCAACAGGCTGCTAGAAATTATCCAGGCCTGGCGCTTATCGCTGGCGTACACAACCTGGGTCCGGTCACCGGGCCGAGCCGATGCTGTAGCCAGCAACAGCCCGGCGATGAACATCAAAACCGGGCGGAACCAGAAGATGGCCAGCGGTTCCTGCGCGCTGGCTTCTGCCAGGGGGTTGCCCATGTTCATGGTGGCAACCATGGCTGTTTTTGCCAGACCGAGGATGTCCAAACCGCGAACTGCCAGCACAATCAGCGCAATTCCGGCCAGCGCCACGACCGTCTGGATCGATTTTTGTGATTTTTCCGAAACCTTCAAGGACATAAAGGTGCTGCGCAGGATTGGGCTGGTGACCAGCCCGGCAAGCAGCGCAAAGATCAGCGGAAACAAGCCAAACAGGAACGTTGGGTTGGTATAAAACTGCCAGCCCAGGTAAGCGCCCAGCATAAACATGGTGCCGTGGGCAAAATTGAGCACGTCCATCAACCCGAAGATAAGGGTCAGGCCGGAGGCAACCATGAAATACAGCGCGCCGATGGTCAGACCGGAAAGGGTAGTGCGCACAAACGGCTGCTGCCCCATGGTGGTCCAGCCAATGACACCCAGCACGGCAATCAGGCCCAGCACAACCAGCATGGTAGCATTGCGGCGGAAGAATCCCTGTCTCATGCCCGCCCTCCCTTTTGCAGCGCAGTTCCAAGGAATTGATGGATCAATTCTTTATCCTCCACCAGGTCAGCCATTTTGCCCTCATGGACAGTGCGACCGTCATCCAGGATGTAATAGTATTCCGCCAGTTTACTGGCCATCACAAAGTTTTGTTCCACCAACAGCACGGTCGTGGAGGCGCTCAAAATGCGGATGGCTTCCATCATTTGTTCGATGAGGATTGGCGCCAGACCTTCACTGGGTTCATCGATCAACAGCAGCTTATTGTCGGCCACCAGTGCGCGGGCAACGGCCAGCATTTGCTGCTGACCGCCGGAAAGGTGGTTACCGGGCAGGCGGTATAAGCGCTTCAGGTCGGGGAATAGTCCAAAAATGAACTCGGATTTTCCTTCCAGATCGCCTTTTTTGCGCTCGGCAATTTTCAAATTTTCCATCACGCTCAGGTTGCGAAAAATGGCGCGGTGTTCAGGCACGTAGCCGATGCCCAGATTGGCAATGTCATAAGCGCGCCGTCCCTGGATCTCTTTGCCGTTATAAATTACCGTCCCCTCACGCGGCGGGGTCAACCCGAGGATTGATTTAAGCGTGGTCGTCTTACCGGCGCCGTTGCGTCCAAGCATCACGGTGATGGCATTGCGCCGCACGATCACCGAAACCCCTTCCAAAATGTGAAACTGGCCGATATAAGTGTGGATCCCGTTGATTTCGAGAATGTTATCCAACGTTATCCTCCAGTTCCTTGGCCAGATCACCGTACAGCGCGCCAAGATAGGCCGATTGCACCGTCTGGTTGGTGGCAATTTCGTGCGGGGTGCCTTCAGCCAGCACTTGCCCCTGGTGCATGACCGTGATACGGTCCGAGATGCTCATCACCATGTCCATGCGGTGTTCGACCAGCACAATCGTCTTGTCCCCATCTGCCATGATGGCGCGGATGATATCCAGTAAGGCTGGCACCTGCTCGGAGGACATGCCGGCGGTCGGCTCGTCGAGCAGCAGCAGCTGCGGGTCGCTGGCGAGCATGATGCCCAACTCGAGCTTGCGTTTGTCGCCATGCGGCAAGGTTTGGGCGAAGTGTGATTCCCGCCCGTTTAACCCCACCCGTCCCAGCACTTCGCGTGCCTTCTCCTCATAAGCCGGGAAACTGTCCGCGCCGTGCAACATGCGGAAGTTATCTTTGCCAATCGCCTGCGCAGCCAGCCGCACATTTTCCAGTACCGTCAGGTTCGGAAAGATATTGGTAATTTGAAATGACCGTCCAATGCCAAGATGTGCCCGACGGTGCGGTGCCAGACCGGTGATATCCTTCCCCTGGTAAAACACCTGCCCGCGCGAGGGGTTCATCATCCCGCTTAGTAAATTGAAGAGCGTCGTCTTACCCGCCCCGTTAGGGCCAATGATGGAGTGCAGTGTGCGCGCGTAAATCGCCACGCTGACATCATCCACTGCCACCAGCCCGCCAAATTCTTTCCGTAGATTTTTTGCTTCCAGGAGGATCTCCCGCTCAGCTGTCATGGAAGGTCCCTTTCGTGGATTTGAGATGATTGGGGTTTGAATAAAACAAAAAGCCGCAAGGGCCTTCATCGGGAGCGCAGCGAAAACGCAACTTTTGAACAGCTTTTCGCTGCGCTCCGGGTGAAGGATTGTCTGAAAAGGACGAGTATTGTTAATTTTGATCTGTGTTTACGGGTCGACACGCGGGTCGACCCCTACCGTAGGGGCAGACCCATGTGTCTGCCTTTTCAAACAATCCCGATTGTAAAGGTGATGCTTCCCCGGACTTTTGTGAACCCGGGGAAGCCGTTAATCAAAGGGTTAAGGAGTGGGGACGGGGAGATCGCCGCAGCGCGACGCGTACTCGCCCACCAGGGTGCACGGGACCTTCAGCTCATCGAAGGCGGTGACATATACCGTCTCGAAGAATGCGTAGGTCGGGCGTCCTTGAGCGTCCAGACCCGGATCGATGTTGACCAGTTTGAGGATGTTCATCGGTTGCAGGGCAACGTGGTCTTCGGGGCGGATGAAATAGATGCCCTTCGGGCCGTCAAACTGCAAGCCTTCCAACGCCGGGATCATGACGTCACCGGTGGCATCGCCGCCGGTCTTTTCCAACGCAGCTGCCAGAGCCAGAGCCGAAGCCATACCGCCAGCAGTAAACAGATCGGGGGGTTCGCCAAAGGCTTCCAGATGTTTCTCGGTCAGCCATTTGTTGATTTCGGTGTCAGCGGCGGTATAGTGATAAACATTCAAGCCGATCTGGCCAACCGCGGCGCCAAACACAGCCGCGAAGGAGGCGTTATCACCAAAGCCGGTAGCAACCTGCATGGCATCCAGAGCACCCAGGTCAGCCAGCTGTTGGAAGAGGGTTACATAACCGGTGCCAGACCAGGTCAGGAAAAGGACATCCGCGCCGGAATCCATCGCCTGTTGAATGTAGGGGGTGAAGTCGGTGGTGTCAAAGGGTGCATAAATCTGGGCGATGACCTCGCCGCCGTATTGTTTCACCGCGTAATCCAATGCAATGCCAGATCCCTGGCCAAAGGCATTATCGATACCGATGTGAGCAAACTTGCTGCCGACATTCTCTACCAGGTACTTGGCGATGACAAGCACGTCATCATAGCTGGTGCGGGAGGTGCGGAAAACATACGGGTTGAAATACAGACCGGTGATGAGCGCGGAAGCGGCCGGGTCAACCATCAGAATGATCTTGTTTTCCAGGGCGACCGTGGTGAGTGCAGCCGCTGAAGCGGATGACACCGGGCCCTGCAGGATTTCGACGCCGTCTTTTTCAATCAATTCACGGGCGATCTGGACTGCTTTTTCAGGGTTGCCTTCGTCGTCGCGAACCAAAACCTCAACTGGACGGTTGGCGATGATCCAATGGCCGGCATCGTCTTTCTGGCCGCCTGAAGCGTATTCCAGACCCAGTTCAAAGCCGCGCGTCTGCTGCGAGCCGTATAATGCCATCGCACCAGACATCATGCCGATTTGACCGATCTTCAGCAGGGGTCCAAGTTCAACTTTAGGTGCATCGGTTGCCACGGGTGCGGGAACATCGGTCGGCTGAACGACTACCGGGACAGTCGGCGCCGCAGTGGGTTCCGGGGTCGGGGTGACCTGCTGAACGCAGGCGCTCAGCACTACGGAGACCACAACTAACAGACTAATAATGGTTAAACGAATTTTCATGTTCTTCTCCTTCATCAAATTTTAGTCAGAATTCGCGAAATTTCCGGGTGGATGGGTGGGTGGATTTCTTGTGCTAATCCAATAAGCCTGGTTTTAGGTCATCACCTCCTTTAAGAACATCATTACTGCCTGCCCGGTGATAACCTGGCGGGAGTCTTGATTGTTACAGGTTGTCTTCAACGTAATCAGGTGTTTCTCGGGCTGCCAGGCGGTCACTTCCACCACAGCGGTGATCGTATCGCCGATAAATATCGGCCCGAGATATTCAATTTGCTGGCTCAGGCAGATTGCGCCCGGGCCGGGCAACCGGGTATTCAGCACCGCTGAAATCAACCCGGAAGCTAACAGTGGATGAGCAGTGCGCTGCCCGTAGCGGGTTTGACGGGCATATTCAGCGTCAACATGCAGCGGGTTGAAATCGCCCGTTACGCCGACCAGGGTGGTCACGTCCGCTTCGGTGATGGTCTTCGAGAAGCTGGCGCGGCTGCCAGGCGTGCAGCGGTTGTCGGTAGCGGGTCGGCTAAAGCTATCGGCCATTCAGCTGCTCCACAAAACCCAGCACCAGGGTGTTGAAGATGACCGGTTTCTCCAGGCAAAGGGCATGTCCGGATCCCGGGACGACCACCAAATGCGCACCGGGGATTTCCCGGGCAATGATTTCGGAATACATGCGCGGCTTGAGGATATCCAACTCGCCCACCAGCACCAGGGTCGGTGCGGTGATGCGGTGCAGTTCGGCGGTAATATCCAGCCGCTGGAAACAATCGAACAATTCCAGGACGCCGTCCATGTCCAACTGAGCGTAACGCTTCCCTGCTAAGTCAACCGCCGCCTGATTGGCATCGATATAGGCTGACGAAAAATTAAGCGGATAGGTGACCTCGAAGAGCAATTGCGGATCGCGGGCTCGGGCAGCCGCAATCCAGGCGTCAATCAGCCCCTTCAAGACCGGTTCCGAGTGGCTGACCGACGACGAAACCATTAAAGAGCGGGTCATGTGCGGGTACTTCAACGCAAAGGCCAGGCTGACCTCGCCGCCGTAAGAGATGCCGCCAATATGCGCCTGCGGGATATCCAGGGCAGTCAACAAGGCTGCCAGGTCGTCAGCATGCTGTTCCATGCTGTAACGCCCGGCTGGGTGCTGCGACTGCCACATCCCGCGGCAGTCATACAACAGCAGACGGTGGCGGCGTGACAGCGCGGCTTTTTGCAGTCCCCAGCTGGCGGTGCTCATCAGCACGCCGTTGGACAGCACGATCACCTCGCCGTCGGCCGGACCGAGCAGTTCGTAATACAATTCCACCCCGTTGACCAGAATTCTTGGCATATTCCTTTAGGCCTTGAACCCCAGGAAAACTTTCTTGCTTTCGCCATCACCGCGTTCGAAGAATTCAGCCGTCAGCGGTGTGCCGATTTGAATGGCCTCCGGGCGGGCAATGTCCACCCCGAAGATTTGAGCCGAAATTCGCGGACCTTCCTCCAGGTCAACAATGCCGGAGCAGTATGGATTTTTATTGTCGTAGCCGGCGTTCTTCATCGAGGTTGGGCCAA
Source organism: uncultured Anaerolineaceae bacterium (assembly GCA_937863605.1). Taxonomy (GTDB): domain Bacteria; phylum Chloroflexota; class Anaerolineae; order Anaerolineales; family Anaerolineaceae; genus Bellilinea. Next base: position 2,506 of record CALMGN010000219.1, on the reverse strand, counting down.
AATAAATGACCGTGTAGGCAGCCAGTTTGCCCTTGCCTGAAAACTCATACGGCTCCATCTCGCTGCTGCGGCAATGGCTGCACAACGCCCGCGGGGGTAGGAAGGGTTGACCGCACTTTTTGCAACGCGATCCAACCAGTTTCTTCTCTGCAAGTTGAGCGTTATAAGCGGTGCTCGTAAAATCAAAGTCGCTCATCCATTTACCTCCGCTCGAAGATATTGACCGCACAGGTCTGGCCGGTGCCGCCAACATTATGGGTCATGCCAATATGGGGACTGCCGGGCAGTTGACGCTCGCCAGCCGAACCGCGCAACTGGTGGAAGATCTCAATCACCTGACCGACGCCGGAAGCGCCAACCGGGTGGCCCTTTGACTTCAACCCGCCCGAGGTGTTGACCGGGCGCGCGCCGCCGCGGGTGGTCAAACCGTCTTCAGCCGCCTTCCAGCCTTCACCCGGCTTGAAGAAACCCAGGTCTTCGGTAGCTACAATTTCAGCGATGGTGAAGCAGTCATGCACTTCCACTGCTTTAATGTCATTCGGGGTTACGCCTGCCATCTCGTAAGCGATCAGCCCGGCCTTTTTGGCTGCCGGCAGCGAGGTCAGGGTCGAGCGGCCGTGCAAAGCGGTGTCGCTGGCCTGACCAGTCCCGATGAGGTGCAGCGGGGCATCGGTGTACTGGCGGGCGATGTCTTCACTCACCAGCAGGACTGATGCAGCGCCGTCCGAGACGGGCGAGCAGTCGAACAGCCGCAGCGGCCAGGCGATTTGCGGATTGGCAGCCGGGTCGTGCAGGAAATCCAGCTCGGTGACCCAGGTTGGCACGGGTTTGCCTTTGCGGGCAGCGCTGGCCTTGCGCGCTTCCATGATGGTGGAGATGCGCTGCCCGAACTGCGCTTTAGGGTTGAGCGCGCCATGTTCGTGGTTTTTAATGCCAACCTGCAGGAGCGTCTCGGGTGTCATGCCGTATTCGTGCATGTAAGCGGTGGCAATCGCGGCATACATGCCCGGGAAGGTGAACCCGGCTGGGGTTTCGTAAGTCACATCGGCGGCGGTCGCCAGGGCGTCGGTAGCGCCATCGGTCGTTAGCCCGGTCATTTTCTCAGTGCCGCCCACCAGCACCACATTGTACAAACCGGAAGCAATCGCCAGGATGCCCTGGCGCAATGCCAGGCTGCCGCTGGCGCAGGCTCCCTCAACGCGGGTCGCGGGAACCGGATTCAACCCTAACCAATCGGCCATAATCGGAGCAGTGTGCCCCTGCCCTTCAAACAATTCGCTGGAAAAATTGCCAATATAGACCGCTTCCACAGCGGCCGGGTCAAAACCTTTGTCCAGCGAGGCGGTCATTTCCTGATAGGCTTCCACAAGCAGCTCGCGGGTGTTTTTCCCGGGGAAAGCGCCAAATTTGCTCATCCCCGCCCCCACGAGAGCCACCCCGCGCCCCAATCTACGTCCTGTCATCGGTTCGCTCCTGTTTTACAAAATAAATCATCCCGCTTTGTGCAAGAAAGCGTGAAACAAAGCATTGAATTCGGCCGGTTTTTCGATATGCGGGCTGTGAGCCGTGTTTTGGATCACATGCTCCTCAAACGACCCGCCGTTAGTAGCATATTTTGTCAGCACGTCGCGCGTTTGTTGGATCATGGGCTGCGGCGGCGCGATTTCATCACCCGGCCAGCCCGGCACGTAGCCCAGCTTGCCAAGCGCTGCAATATCGAACATTGAATTATCTGCGACGATCATGTCGTGGCTGCCGCGCACCCACAGCACCGGCGGTTTAACCGCCGCCTGAATCAGATCAGCGGCATCGTGCGGGTGGTATTTCAGCGACCAGGCGTTGACCGGGCCGAGCACGCCGGGTGCAACTGTAGGCCAATTGGCCGAAGGCGTGGCATCGCCGGGGTAGCGGTCAGCGCCGGTTTTTTCCATCAGCGCAGCGGTGAGGAAATCCTCTTCGCGCAGCGAGCGGAACGGCGCCACGTAGTAGAAGGTGTTAATCACATTGCGCGGCGAATTGGCGTCATCCGCGCTGCGATCCTGGATGGCGATGCGGCGCACAAATTCGGGGTTGACCACCCCGCCGCCGGAACCGGCATAATCGTCAAAAAGCGGTGTGCCTTCCACGCCGCGGGTGCCGCCAAAGCCGTAAGGCGAGACCGGGCAGATTAATGTGGTGGAAAGTACGCGCCCTGGATGATCCGCGATAAAACGGTAAATGGTGCCGCAGCCCGCCGACCAGCCAACCAGATGGGCCTTTTCGATCTTGAGCGCGTCCATCAGTTCTGCCAGGTCATCCACCCAGTCGCGGTAACCGCGGGTTGCGTCGATGAGCTTGTCTTCAGTCCAGCCGTAACCGCGCATGTCCACGGCAATGCCGCGGAAACCGGCCGGCAGCGCCAGCATCGTTTCCTCAAAATACAATCCCGCCGAGAAATTGCCGTGTAAAAAGATGACGGGAACATCTTCAGCAGCACCGCTGATGAGCACATGCTGCTTCAAGCGCG
>CALMGN010000218.1 GCA_937863605.1 uncultured Anaerolineaceae bacterium | reverse complement strand
CAAAACGTTAGAAAAGTGTCTTAACTCCCTGTCCATTTTTTGGGGTGAAGTCCACTTTTCCCCGGTTCAACACTTTCGATCGATCAACTTGAAGACATGAAACATATTGCATATCTCATTACTCAACTGGATAAGTACGCACAGGAACTTCTGCGCTTACGGTTTTCAGCGGGGTTGGACTTTGGCACGATCTCCAGAATCGTTGGACGAACCGAACCATCCGTGAAGGTCAAGCTTTATCGGGCAATCAAGAATTTGCAAGATCGATGGGAGGATAAAAATGACTAAGCACATCGCTTCCGATTCCCTGGATTTAACCAGACAATTGGAACAATTCTACAAACTTCCTGAACCCAGTGAACAATTTAAGATTCAGCTTGAAACCCAATTGGAACAAAGGCGGTTGCACTTAATAGAAAATGTGAGGTCTAGGTCATCTACCAGCCGCATTCGCAAATTCATCAACTACCTCTTTGTTCCGTATAAATCAGCGCCAATAAAATTTGGCATTGGAATATTGACTGCGCTTGCTGGAATTCTGGTTTTTTCCGGATTGGTTTACGCAATTGTTACCACCTTTAATATCTATATTCCGGGACTGGGGTTGGCCAATCGGGAATCTCAATTCCGATCTTTGCCAGAGCCGGTAACTCAAACACAGGACGGCGTTACAGTCACTATAAAACAAGTGTTGCTGACACCGGAGAAAACCAGCCTGGTGATGACCATCCAGGGGCTGGATTCGGGAGCCATGGTCACGGAAGACGACTCCCGGGAAGTTCATGCCAGAAGCTGCAATGCATTTCCTGAGATTGCGCTGCCGGATGGAACACTGCTTTCTCCAACCGATACAGGTCAGTTGGGGTATGACGATACCAATGCATATCAACGCGTATTCTTTTATCCGCCAATTTCCGATTCGGTTCGGAAGGCCCAGGTCGACATCCCGTGTATTCTTCAAACCCGGGCAGGGAGTGCGCCTGAGAATTGGCAAATGCCACTTAGCTTTATTGCTGCGAGTCCGGACTTAACCATCGCCCCGATTATCGAGGCTACCCAACCGGAACAATCAGCGCCGGACACAACGGGATTGTTAGCCCTGGATCAGGTGATCCAGACTGCATCCAGTACCATCTTTACCGGTCGTTTCTCGCCGTTATTCGATGGCAGCTCGGTCACAGGCATTAAGGACCAGGCTCCGCAAATCAGAGATGCAAATGAAAAGGCCTTACCCTGGCGGATTCCGTCAGAAATTAATCACTTTACAGATGAACAGGGTGTTTATCATTGGGCGTATCAGGTGGATGAAAACGACATTGCCTGGCCAATTTCCATTCAATTTGATGCTATTGACTTACACTGCTCCAGCCAGACGCAGTTTGAATTTGACCCGGGCCAGGTGGCAGAATTGGGCCAGGTCTGGGAGGTGAACAAAGCTCTCGCCATCGGAGCTTGCGACATTCAGCTTGTTTCGATCAAGAAAATCCAATCCGGCTACACGTTTAGGATTGCTTCGGATGAACATCCCATCCAGGACGCAAAAATTGAAATACTGGGGCAGACTCTCACGACATCATCACAGGTTTTAAAGTCTTCGTATGACGATGTCAGCTTGACATTTGCCAATGAACTGCCGGCAGGACGGCTGACCGTTCAATTTACCGGTGTCACCATTCAGGTTTCCGGACCCTGGCAGATCCAATGGAGTCCGGAAAATGAAGGGGTAAAGTAAACGACGCTTTACCAACTTCGCCCACCCGGGAGGCTGGCAGTGACCGAAAAAGACTTGAGCAACATGGATTCTATTGCAGCCACGACCGCAGTGTCACCTACCGTAAGCTTCACATGTAAAGAATCGAAGGTTTTTGAAATGCTGGCGGCTGGAAAATCCAATCCCCAGATCGCTGAATCCCTGCGCATGTCTGTGCGTACGGTGCGCTTCCATATCGGGAACATCCTGAAGAAGCTGAACGCGGCTAACCGCACCGAGGCGGTGGTTAAGGCTGCCCAGAAAGGGATTCTTAATTTTTTGAATGTGCTGCGACTCTGATGAGTTTCGAAATACTGGCGTTTAAGCCAGTAGTAATCCAGTTCTTATTCAGATAATATTTACATTACCCATATAGATTAAAAATCAAAAAATAAAATATCCTTCTCGAGCAGTATGAAGCAAGAAAGGCAGGAATGAATGATGAAATCAAAGCGCACGCTTGTTGCCGGGTTGTTTGTATTATGCCTTGTTGCACTGTTGACTATTCTGGTTCAATCGCAGGCAGCCAATAAACCGGTCAGCGCCTCGGTGGATACACCGGCGTTAGTGGCCAGGCTATTTGACAGCCACAATTTATGGAAAACGATTAACGGCACCGCAGAGATCACTTACTACAATGCGGATGGTGCTATTCAACAGGCATTCCATGACCAGTTTGCATATTCGGCGGATGGGTTGGCTGCTGTCGAAGTCAACCAAATCGACGGGGCTCAAAGCGCTCGGACGACGACCTTCATTTCAGATGGATTGACCGCCATGCAGGTAACGTGGGGCGCTGGAACGTATTTGGTTCAATCCACAGAACACTTTATGCAAGACCTTACAACATTGCCAGCTTCCGCGGCGCAGATCGAAACCCGAGACGGCTTCCCGGTGATCAAGCGTCACCCGCTCGCCATGTTGAGTCCCGACCCGCTGGTCGATTTCCTTTTCCCGGTAGGTCTCGCCCAACGCCAGGGGATTTACAAAGTTGTCGGCGCCGACGAGATTTCGGGCCGCAAGACCACCGTGGTCGAATATTTCTGGGCTGCAGATGATGTTTTACCGGCAGCCCGATACTGGGTGGACGACGAAATTGGAATCATTTTGCAAGTCCATAATCTCGACCAGGAAAAACCAGATCGCGTTCTGGGCGATATCATGATTACCTCCTTGAGCGTAGATCAGCCGATCGAATCCTTGATTATTTTTCCGCAGACCGATGGATTAACAAAAGAAAAGTAAATCATGTAATCCAAGGAGAAATCCAATGAAATTCACAACTCGGTTTTTCCATTCCAGTTTATTGATTGTTGTAGCTTTGTTGATCGGAACATTTCCTGTTCTGGGTGCCATTTATACGATTAATGAAACAAGTTCTGATTTCTTTGGCGTTAGCTTGACGAATGTAAGTGCCTTAAGCTGCAATAATGGGAATGCTAAAGCAACTCAACAAGCAACCTATAGTACTTTTACTGCTATGGGTAGTTGGTATGCCTATGTTGGCACCCGAAATTGGGAGGCTTTTATATGCCACAATGGTGGTTCATTACCAGCCGTCCGGTATCATATTATTGCCAACACCGGGGAAGATTGGTATACCACCGTAAATTTTGAGAATTGGCTTGGTTATGTCGACATTGGAAACTTTGACAATTCAAATACTTCAGGGAGGACCCAAATGACTAACCAGTGCGTCACGGGCTTTGCCTGTAATAGCAGATGGATATACTACGACTGGGTGAGATATTCCACTTGGTAATGTTCTGAAAGATAAAGTGACGACCCGTTAACATGGAATGAATTTCAATGGCCCATCACTTTTTGGACATCCCTAGGTAAAATTCAACAAGGAGTGTGAAATGAAAATGAGATTGCATTGGCGTTTACTGATTGTTGTCCCCGTTCTTTTTGGCAGCATACTGGGTTTTCAGGCCGCACAGGCAGCGTCACTGAAGGATCAAGGGAGATCAGAAACCAATTCCGGAATTATGGGTTCGCAACCCACCTGGGATTCATTCAAAAATTCCCTGTTGTCGTGGGAATCTGACTTCACCACTCCTGGCTGGGTGCTTTTAACCTACGCCGAAAAATCCGGCAGCCAGTTAGGCATAGAGGTATCCCCGGAGGTCCAATACCCGGGGCAGGCGCAGGTGGAAATTTGGTTCCATTTCAACGAAAACCGGCTGGTTGACCAGGAGATCGACTTTTTTATTTTCGATAGCGAAAAGAAGCTTTCTGGCATCATCTACAACCAACAGTATCGGGGCCTATCCGAAAAGTTTGCGCCGCAAAATCAACAGCCGTATGCACCATCCCTTTCTTTTTATCTCACGGCTGTTTCTCCTGCAATGGCGGCTGAAGAAAAGGTGTTGATGGATGTAAATGAAGTTGCCGTGCAAATGGACGACCAGGCTTTGTCAAAGTTCGCCATTTCCAGTACATTCCCGGAGGGTTATGCAGAAAAAAGCGGGTATGGCGCTAATATCACAGGGATGATCAACGAAGCAACCCTCGATCCGAACACTGGCGCGTTATTAGCCATCAGCACCTACCTGATGGATGCCAGCAAGGAGTCACATCTAACCCACGAGATTACCGGCATCAAGGTAGAAGTAATTGCATCCTTGCCGCCTGAAATCCAGTGGTACTTTGATCATTACGACCAACTGGATTGGGCATTTTTCTCCAACGATTTTTAGGAGAAGATTATGAATAGCAGAGTTCGGATTTTAACTGGGGTAGTAACGCTGCTTGTATTGTTTTTTAGCACGTTCACGGTTGCCTATGCAGCCTACACAACTTTGTATGAATATACTTACTACAATGGGTCCACCTACACCAAATACCACAATTACGAAAAGGGAGCCAGTACCTGGAATGCTTACGTTCAAAGTCGTTCGCCCGGAGGAGTTACATATTCCTACTTAGGTGGAACGACATGGGCGCAGCGAAGGATTTGCGGAGGCGCGATCGTTGCTGCTCAGAATAATGGGGGCTGGGCAAATTACAATTCGGGTCTAGCCAATTCGTCAGTTTATAGTTTTGCCTTTGCAACCGGCAGTTGTTCAAACGAACGAATGGGAATCTATTCATTCCATCAATGGCAGGACTATGGCTGGAGTGATCCGATAAGCGATGATTACGAAACAAGTTTGAGTCGTTAGAAAACATCATTAGTTATTTAGTATGGAGGGCGCTTGGCTGTATATCGTAGCGTAATGGGTTCACTCGTTTTGATTCTTCTCACAAGTTGCGCTAGCGCGCCAATCCCTAACGTATCTTCCCCTGATGCAACACCAGCTCCAACACCCGCAATAACCGAATGGGTTGAGCATTGGCCGGAAAGTTCGTCGTATCAGGGGAAGGCAGACCCTGAACAAATTCTCGCCGATCTGAAAAATCCAATTTGGGAGACCCTCTGGCTGCGCGGGCATTACCTGAATGGGCAAACCGGGAATGGCTATTATGTCAGTGCCTGGCTGTCACGAACCGGCGCAGGTATCCTGTCTGTTTCGAGCGCCCAATCCAGCGAGGCGGAGGAAAACTTCCCGCAGGGTTTGGTCACGGCATATACGCTTCTTACCAATGGGAAATCGATCTTCTCACCGGTCACCAATCAGATTTCGGATGTAAACTCAGGATGGCAGTATCACTCGCTGGAGAAAGCTGATCCTTTCCTGAGGTTGTTTTTTCCAGCCACGCTGCTCGCAGGTCAAAACTGGCAAATTGGCGGAATCAGCGCTTTGGCCGGAAGGGACGCGGTTGTTTTGTCCTCCACCGCCGGCAAGGTGTGGGTGGACGAAGAAAGCGGAGTGCCATTGGGAGTCGAACTGAAAACGCCGGCTAATGCCGCTGCTACACTGCAATCCATGCGCGTTTTGGAAATTGCCTTTGATATTCCCCTGCCACATCAGGTTAACCAGCCGGTCCCGACAGGAGATGATAAACCAGGATTGTATGACCGCCCAGCAAGTGTAGGGCTCGAGCTTGCTGGAAAGCCCTTGCATTTCGATTGGGTGCCAGATGATGTAACAAAACCTCAGGCCGGAAGCTCAATTGATATTTATGATGATCATTCATTCATCGGTTCGTTTTCTCTCGGTTTTTCTGGCTTGTATTGTGATCGATCTCCAGATGGCAATTCCTTAGCCTATTTGTATTCATCCGACGGTAAAGCATCTGCTTTACGTTGGGTAGACCTGCGAAAATTTGAATCGGTCCATTCGTTTGAAAAATTAGGTGGAATTGGTTCGCCGGTGTGGTCGCCGGATGCAACCCGGCTTTTGTTTTCTGTGAAAGCAGATGATATTGGGCCTGGTGAACGAAAATTATATATGTTGACTCTTGGTGATGGGCAAGTTGTTGAGATCGGCACTGGTTCACTGGTAACTCCAGCCTGGACGGATGATGGAAGCTATGTTTATAGTTTGAATTCCAGATATACAGAGATAAATGTTTATGATGCGGCCAGTAGTGAGCACATTTGCCGAGCAGCCTTCGATTCAAATTTGTGGGTGGCGGAATCAAATTCATGTGGAATAACGAAGGATGACGTAGCCACCCATCTTCCAAGGAGTAGTTTCGACTTCCTTACTACTTGTTCAAA
>CALMGN010000217.1 GCA_937863605.1 uncultured Anaerolineaceae bacterium | reverse complement strand
GGGTTGTGACGCTGCCTCAGATTTGCGGTGGCGGAATATTAGCGCCGCTGTCGCCAAGACAGCAATCACCGCCATGATGGTCTGGTTGATGTTGACGCCAGCTACGGGTGATGGGTCAAGCCGCAGGAATTCCAGGAAGAATCGGCCTACCGGATAGATGATCAGGTAGGTCAGGAAGATGTCACCGGTTTTCAATCGATCCGCAAATTTACGCCCGATCCACAAGAGCACTGCCACATTGATCAGGTTGTAGATGGCTTCATAAGCAAAAAGCGGGTGGTAGGTGGCCTGATCGATAAATTCGGGAAGGCGGTGTGCTTTGTCGATGGGGATAGCCCAGGGAAGATTGGTAGGCGCGCCATACACTTCCTGGTTGACATAATTACCAAGGCGTCCGATCGCCTGAGCCAGGGCCAGTCCTGGTGCAATGACGTCCGCCCAGGCGCCAAAGCTCATTTTCCGCTTGCGGGTGTAGATCCACAGGGCTACTGCACCGCCAATGACACCGCCCGGAATACCCAGGCCGCCCTTCCAGATTGCGAGGGCCTCCAAGGGATGGGTAAGGTAAAACCAGGTGGTAATGCCTTGCTCCACCATGGATGCCGGCGGAGTCAGAACATGCCATAAACGCGCGCCAATAATGCCGCCAATAATTAACCAGGGGAACATGTCCCAAACGGTTTCCGTGTTGATCCCACGGCGTTTGGCTTCCTTCGTGGCTAACCATCCAGCTGCCAACGCACCTAACATAATCAAAATACCGTATAAATGAATGGTCAATGGGCCGATATTAAAACTACTGGGCATCGTCGTAATAACCTTTCTTTGAAAAAATTCACCAGCCGCAAGCGATTGGCTTACTGAATAAGATCATTTTCTGCGGCGGCCTGTTTGCGGACCAGCCAGATGCGCTGCAAGGCGGTCAGATTGCCAAGAATCGCCAGGATCCAAAGAGCAATAATCGGCAGGTTAACCAGCAGACTCAACACGATCACAATATAGCGTTCCACCCGGGTCATTATGCCGGAGGTTACTTTGAAGCCTGCCGTCTCACCACGTGACCGGGTGTAGGAAACCATCACCGACCCGGCAGCGGCGGCATAAACCAGCAGCACCGGCAGCCATTGCGGTTGCTGCAGATAATAAAACAACAACCCGCCCAGCAGGAACAATTCGGCGTACCGGTCAACCACCGAGTCCAAAAATCCACCGAAGCGCGAGACCTTACCGCGAAGCCGGGCCATGGTGCCGTCCAGGGCGTCGAACGGTCCCATAATCAATACCACTACCCCGCCCCACACCATCTCACCGCGAGCCAGCAGATAGGCAGCGCCAATGTGCCCGAACAGACCCAACAGAGTCATGGCATTGGGCGTGACGCCCAGTTTGTTCAAAAAAGCCCCGATCGGATCGAGAATTCCTTTCAAACGTGCACGTAGAAAATCTGAAAATGTCTTCGGGGATTTTTGCTGAACGGGTTGATCCATCCGCCACCTGGTTGAATAACGATAGGGTAGAACCGCAAGCGGCTCGGAAGCAATCTTACCACATTCGCTGCAGCTTATTCCTCAGAATATGCACCTTCCGGGTCGTCGTCCTCTTCGGGATCGACCAGAACTTCACGGTCTTTCCCGCCGCCTAAGGGCGGACCAACGATGCCCATCTCTTCCAACTGATCGAGAAGCCGGGCAGCCCGCGGGAAACCGATACGAAGCCGGCGCTGCAGCAGGGAGGCACTGGCGCGCTGCGCTTTGGTCACCAGGTCAACTGCTTGCTGCACCAGGTCGTCCCCGTCTCCGCTTTCTTCCTGGACCATCCCCTCCCAGGGCGGACCTTCAACGGGCTTGTCAGCTTGTTTGCTCTTCCAATAATCGATTACATTGTCGATTTCCTGGTCTTTGAGCAGCACGCCCTGTGCGCGTTGCGGCGTGCCGACCTCAGGATTCAGGAAAAGCATATCACCCCGTCCAAGCAGTGATTCGGCGCCGTTGACGTCCAAAATTACGCGTGAGTCGATGGATGACGCGACTGAAAAAGCAATGCGCGATGGGAAGTTAGCTTTGATCAACCCGGTGACCACGTCAGTGCTTGGGCGCTGCGTTGCTACCACCAGGTGAATGCCGACCGCACGGGCCATCTGAGCCAGACGCACCACAGCATGTTCGGTCTGGTCAGGCGCCGACATCATCAGGTCTGCCAACTCATCCACCAGGACCACAATCCGCGGCAGTGTTGCCTGTTTCCGGCGTTCCTGCTTACGGTTGAACGAATCCAGGTCGCGAGCGCGGGCTGACTCGAGCAGCCGGTAGCGCTGATCCATTTCGGCTAGCGCCCATTTCAAAACTGCCAACATGCGCTCCAACTGGGTTTCCACTTTACCCATGATGTGCGGCAGGCCGTTAAAGCGCATCAATTCCACCATTTTGGGGTCGAGCACTGCCAGACGCAGGGTTTCAGGCGAATTGTTCATCACCAGGCAGGTAATGATAGCAGCCAGGCAAACCGACTTTCCCGATCCGGTCGTGCCGGCTACCAGCAAGTGCGGCATGCGCATCAGGTCAGCCACCACCGGCTGCCCGGAGACATCACGCCCGAGTGCCAAAGCCAGCGGTGATTGCAGGTTCTTGAACTCTTGGGCTTCAATAATCGCTCGCAAACGCACCAGAGCGGTGGAAGTATTTGGCACTTCGATGCCTACGTAAGAATGCCCCGGCACCGGCGCTTCAATTCGCAGCCGTTCGGCAGCCAGAGACAGGGCGAGGTCTTTGGAAAGACCTGAAATTTGCGAGACACGCACTTTTTGCTTTTGCGGTTGACCGTCCGGGCCGGTTCGCTCAACGAAACCAG
>CALMGN010000216.1 GCA_937863605.1 uncultured Anaerolineaceae bacterium | reverse complement strand
CGACTCAAGATGAGGCGATTTGGGCGGGGTTGATTAATTCCCGATAACGCAGGTGCTCCGATAATATCAAGATACAAGGGGTAAGGTTAAAGCCTGGCATAAAGAGACCAGACTGACGTTCAAGAGTATGCTTTAAACAACCTGGAACGTTAAAGGAGATATGCACCCGGGGCAATAAAAACCCTATCCGCTTTTACTTAGCGGGTTGTTTTAGTTGACCCTCTTCGAAAACCCCTGGTATGATCCACAACTTTAATACTTGATGGGTTTCCTCGCCACCTCGAGCACCATATCCCGGAATGCCATTGCCGCGGCCTTGCAAGCCGGCTGGTCGCCGGTAAGGATCACGCCCATATAGTTGGTCTCGGAGGGCGGCATCGTCAACGAGGCAATGGTCACAGCCGCAGCTTTCAAAGCGCTATCCAACGCTACCAATCCTTCGATTGGGGGAGCCACCAGGTACGCAACCGGTGAACCCAGCGGGATGTTACTGATCTTTGAAAGGTACGACCCGGTCTGCGAGATGAGATGCGGGAAAAAGGCAATCGATGAGTCGTCATTAGCGGAGTACCAGATCGCATCATTTTTCAGGTACGTAACCGCAGCTTGCAGTCCCGCGCTTACTTCCTCGGGATTTGGACCAGCCAGGATGGCCAGAATTTCACCCGATAACAACCCGGATGAATGCCGGGAGCCGGCATAAAAGGAACGCGCATAGACCACTTCCACATCCGCCATCTTGGTGGCATGGTCAATGGAGACATAGGTGGCATCATCGTTATCCGCGGTGATTAAACCGATGGAGCGCTGTTCTGGGCGGAGATTTAACCGTTCCGCCAGGTTCCGGTCCACGCGAGGGATTAACTGGACGGAAAGCGGTGTCGCATAAATTGGGTCAAGAATGGCCATAGTCTCCTATTTCGCCGCCAACTTTAACTTCACGCCGGAGGCCTGATGTTGGCGCATTTTTTGTGCCACCTGCACGATGAAGGCTCCAGCTTCCAGTGGATTCGTTCCACCTTTTTCATAGATATTACAAATCACGTCACGATCGGCGTCATTGTACCCCGATTGCGGTTTGTACCCCATATATGCGCTCATACTTTCGGCACGTCCAAGTCCTGGGCGCTCGCCAATCAGCAAAATGACCACATCTGGTTTGACAGCTTCTCCGACGTCGTTCATTACGCCGACACGGCAATACTTTATATAAAAAGGGGTGCCGAAGCTAAGCCCGGCAGACTGAAATCCCTGAACCATCACCGGGAAGATCTGGCGCAGGTTGGCTTCTATCGCAGCCGCGCTGAGCCCATCCCCGACAACCAGCTGGATGTTTGGATTTTTTACACAGCGCTCAGCGATCATTTTCTTTGCTTCATCGCTCAATTGACGTCCCAGGTCCGGGCGCAGCAGGAATTGTTCTTTGCCGCCGGTTATTTTCGTCTGGACGCTAAACAGGCCAAATTCGCCGAGCAATTTCGGGTCAATATCCCGATAGAGGGCGTCTTGCGTGATGGCATGGTCGCCTTGAAATAACAATAACGAAGCGGTCCGGTAACGCGGACCTGCCCGTCCGACACCGATGCGTGCCGAGGTTGATTTAATCAGTTCCGGCAGCGCAGCCGGATCTTTTGGGTTTGTTACCCCTGGCTGATAACGGTATGCATCCTCATTCGGATCGGGCAAATCGATGTTGACCGGTTGGGTCTCAGCCCGATCGATACTGGATGAATGGGTTCTACCTTCCGGTTGAGTTTCCGGGTTGATTTTCGCTTCTGGATTGGAATTGGATATGCCTCCAGCAGCAATTAACTGCTGGATTACAGCCTCCACAATTGCATTTATTTTGGCGTCATCCATTATCCATCTCCAATCAACGTTTTAAGAAAAACGTTGGGTCCCCCGCTTTATCGGTAAGCATACCATCCTTCATCAGCCCCATGGACTCCAACCAGACTTCGAACTCCCTGGCTGGACGGGCTTTGAATAACTGGCGCAAGGTCGGCGTGTCGTGATAGGAGGTGGTCTGGTAGGAAAGCATCGAATCATCCCCCATGGGGATGGCCATGAAATAATTGCAGCCAGCTGCGGTCAGCAGGACTGCCAAATTTTCAATGGCATTCTGATCGGCCTTGGCATGATTGGTGTAGCAAGCGTCAACGCCCATCGGAATACCGGTCAGCTTGCCCATAAAGTGGTCTTCCAGACCGGCGCGTTGTATCTGATTGGCGTCATACAGGTACTCGGGGCCAATAAACCCAACGACCGTGTTCACCTGGAAGGGGTGATAGCGTTTTGCCAGGCCGTAATTTCGTGCCTCAAGCGTCAACTGGTCCCAGCCATGATGCGCATCGGCGGAGAGAGCGGAACCTTGGCCTGTTTCAAAGTACATGAAATTGGGTCCAGCCGGGAAACAGTGTTTTTTGGCCAGCTCGTAAGCCTCATCCAGCATCCCAACCGAGATGCCAAAGGATTCATTCCCCTTTTGTGATCCGGAAATTGACTGAAAAACCAGACCTACCGGCGATCCGGACTGCAGGCACTTCATCTGGGTGGTGACATGCGCCAGAACGCAGTTTTGGGTCGGGATTTCCCAGGTCTTGATGATGTCGTAGGTCATATCCAGCAAGCGGGAAACTGAGGAATACGAATCATCCGATGGGTTAATCCCGATAACAGAATCACCTGCCCCGTAGGATAAGCCTTCGTAAATTTCAGCCCGGATGCCTTCGGGCGAGTCGGTGGGATGGTTGGGCTGGAGGCGGCTGGCCAGGGTGCCAGGAGCGCCAATCGTATTATTGCAATGGGCGGAAACGCGGATTTTACTCGCCGCGTAAATCAGGTCGAGATTTGACATCAACTTGGTGACAGCCGCGACCATCTCGGCAGTCAATCCATCACTGGCGCGCCGAATCATCTCCGCTGAGGTTGAGTCTTCCAGCAGCCACTCGCGGAACTCGCCTACCGTCCAGGTTCGGATTTCTTCGTAAACCGATTCGACGACCGCATCCTGAATGACGCGGGTCACTTCATCCTGGTCATACGGAATGGCTGGATTCTCGCGCAACAACCAGAGTGGGACCTCTGCCAGAACCAGACGGGCTGCGATACGCTCTGCGGCTGTCGATGCAGCCACGCCCGCCAGTTGATCTCCAGATTTTTCCTCGTTGGCTTTTCCCATGAGGATGCGGATATCAGGGAATTCATAGGTTTTGCCGTGTAGTTTGGTGCGCAGGAGCATGAAACCCTCAATGATAAAATACCAACGTTTTGACGCTCAACGGGACGACCCGGCCATCCATGAGGGGAGCGCCAATGTCAATAAAATCACCTTCCAGTAAACCCACCTGGTCAATGACCAGCAAAGGACGATGAGGCATCATGCCTTTAATGGTCTGTCCTAACGCCTGGGCATAATCCCGTTCGATGATGATCACCAGCGGTCTTTCAGGTGGCAGCGACCTGGAAAATTCGGTGAGACCAATGGATAGTTCGATCAGGGTAGAATAATCCAACCCTTTGTCCAGGTCAATGGCGATTGCAAAATGGTCATTGCGCAGATCAAGGTCCCAGCGGAGAACCACTTCGTTTATCGCCGCTGCAACTTTGTCGGGTTGCAGCGATAATGCAAACTTTGGATGGATCACCGGTACATTTCTCAGCGGCAGGATATCCCGCTCAGCCCAAATCGTAGACCCGGAGAGGGTAATGGATTGTGTGCTGGCGCCTAATACGGTCGCTCGGAGCGACTCGGCCGGAGGACGGATTTCATAGGTTGAAAGTGCGGCATTATTCCGAAGCGATTCCGCCAGCAAAGGCCCAATATCATCATACACGGTAACATCCGAGACAGCGCTTATTCGGATCGGATTATAGTAATCGTAACCGATCCCGCCTGAGAACATCAAAACAGTCCCTCTGCCAGAAATGGGTGAGGCCGGGGTCAAATAGAGCTTCTCGGCCAGCGGCGAAGTTGTCCCTTCGATAAGTTCTACCGCCATATCTGCCATGCGATCCGTGAAACGGCGGAGGTCTGGTAAAGATGGGATATCGCCTATTTCCAGCACCAGCCCGCAATCCTTCATGATTTGGATCGCAGGGGCAGCAATATGCCGGATCCGACCCGTATGCCGGTCTATTTCCAGAATACGTCCGCCAAAGTTCATGGCTGCAGCGGCAACATACGCCCCGCTGCGAAAAATGGCGCTGTTGGCGCTACCGCCGCCAATATCAAGGTTGGTGACCGTGGTGTAATTGGATTGCGAATACCTGGCTGCGCCAGAACCGCGTCCAGATATCAGGCTTTCTACATGGGGGCCGGCGATACTGACGACGAACTCACCCGCCAACCCGGCCAGCGCTCGCAGAATTTCATCTGCATTTTTCTTTTTTGCCGTCTCTCCGGTGATGATGACGGCGCCGGTCTCCACCTGGGATTTGTCCACCCCGGCAGTTGCATACTCACCCCGGATCATATCGTTCAATTTTTCCGCATCCACCGTTTCCCAATCCAGGAGCGGGGTTAAATAGATTGGGCTTTGATACAGGATCTCCCGCTCTGTAATGGCCATGCGCGGAATTTGCCCGGTACGGGCAATATCCGACACGTTCAGGCGCGAGAACACGACCTGGGTGGTGGTTGTACCGATATCAATGCCAACGGATAACAGGGAGCGGGTATCAGACATGGTTCGGATATATTCTTAACCTTGATCAGCGGAGTTGACCGAACTGATCGAACGTGCCATATCCAAAATGGACTTTACTTGGGCGAGCCGTTAAATTAACCAGCAGGAATGCTCTGGAAAGCTGATGACGACTTCGTCCCCGGCGCGTGGCAGGGTTATGTTGCGCTCATTGAACAAATCAGCAGAGAGCATTACGCCTCCCAAATCAACGCGCAAACGGACGACGGCTCCGAGGAACATTACCGTTTCGACCCGCCCTTTCAACGTATTTCGGCCTTCCCCGATACCGATTTGGATTTCTTCCGGGCGAATTGCCAGCCGGGGCGTCTCGCTGATCGATCGTTCAAAGGATTGGTCGAATTTAACCTGTTGACCGGCCAGTACGCAGGTGCCGTCCTTCTTATTAACCTGCGTTACCGGTAAAATGTTTAACTGGCCGACGAATTGCGCAACGAATTCTGTGGAGGGATAATTGTAAATTTCCGCGGGAGTGCCGATTTGCTCCATGCGCCCCTGGCTCATCACCACCACCCGGTCAGAAAGCATTAATGCTTCTTCTTGATCGTGGGTCACATAGATGGTTGTGATTCCCATGGTCTGTTGAATCCGGCGGATTTCCAGGCGCAGCTCAACGCGAATCTTGGCATCCAACGCCGAAAGAGGTTCGTCCAGGAGGAGCACGCGCGGATTGATGGCCAGGGCGCGCGCCAGGGCAATGCGCTGCTGCTGCCCGCCGGAAAGCTGGTAAGGATACTTGTGAATATGCTTTTCCAGGTGAACCAGCCCAAGCATTTCATCGACTTTCTTTTTAATTTCTTTTTCCGGCGTTTTCCGTGCCTGCAAACCGAAACTAATATTCTGACCAATGGTCATATTGGGGAACAACGCATAGGACTGAAAAACCATGCCTACATTGCGTTGATTGGGTGACTGGTAGGTAATATCTTCCGTATCCAGGGTAATCACGCCGGTGGTGGGCATCTCGAAGCCGCCAATCATGCGCAGGGTGGTGGTTTTGCCACACCCGGATGGCCCGAGGAATGACACAAACTCGCCTTTTTCCACCTCAAGGTTGAAATCTTCTACGGCGGTGGTTGTTCCGAAAACTTTAGACACATTGGATAATGAAAGATAAGCCATAATTCACCATTTATCTCGAAAATTGTAATAATGCCATTTTGGTTAACGCGCTCCGGCAAGCGCGCTGGTATCGGCTTTACCCCGGTTGAACAACTGGATCATGCCCATGAAGGCCCAGGTGATCATGAAGCTGATAATGGCGAGAGAAGACGATTCATAGGTCTTATTTTGCCCGATCAGGGACATATAGGGGCCAAAACTCTTGATTCCTACCAGGAAACTGGCAATTGTATACTCACCAATAACCGTTGCCAGCGTCAAGAATGCGCTGCTCATGATGGCAACCCGCAAGTTCGGGAAAATGACCTTGAAAATAATCGTGGGCCAATTTGCGCCCAGGCTTTGGGCTGCTTCGGTGAGAGACTGCACATCGATCGCCGCCAGACCGGTATCTACCGACCGAAATACAAAGGGCAGCGCAAGCACCACATACCCAGCGACGAGCAAAACGTATGTGCCAAAGTATGTGTTGGTAAGGAAAAACGGCGCGCCGCTAAAGACGCGGATCAAACCGAATACCAGTACGATGGCCGGAACAACAAATGGCAGCATGGAGATAAACTCCACCAATACGCGCAGTTTCGGCAACCGCAATCGGATCCAGTATGCTGTGGGAACAACCAACAAGATACTGACGATGATGGTGAAAATAGCAATCACGAGTGAAAATTTAATGGTGGACCAAAAATTTGGATCCTCAAATACTCGCTGGTAAGCTAAAAAGGAAAGAACGCCTTTCTTGGCGCGTAATGAAAAATCAAAAGTGGAGTACAGCGGCAGGATAAAGTACAACATGCCGATAACAATCCACAACCACGACCAAATGCTTCTCCGTTTCATTGACGCAGCCACCTTTCACTCTTGCGCCGCAGGAAATAATAAATGGCCATCATCACGGACATAACCACGACCATGCCAATCGCAAGAGCATAACCCAGACCTGGATTATAGAGAATGTCTCCTTTGATCTGCGATCCAATGACAATGGTTACCAGATTGATGAATCCACCGGTGAGGGAGTATGCGGTTGCATAGGCGCCAAACGAATTGCCAAACAAAAGAATCATTGAGCCAAGAATGGAGGGCAGGAGGATCGGTAATGCCACCTTGCGTAAATACATACTATGGGAAGCTCCCAGATTCTCTGAGGCCTCACGCCATTCCTTTTTGAGCCCATCCAGAGCGGGCGTGATGACCAGGATCATCAGTGGAAATTGGAAGAACATATACGTCAGGGTAAGTCCCCAGAAGCTATATAAATTAAAGCCCTGGTCATACAGGTTTATTTTCAAAACGCTTTTCAGCAGCAGTGTAACCAAACCGGTACGCCCAAGCGTGGCGATAAAAGCGAAAGCCAGCGGAACGCCGGCAAAATTCGAGGCAACCCCCGAAAAGGTCATCAATCCTGTCCGCACCGCACGCGGTAAATTCCCCACAGTAACAGCATATGCCATCAAGAAGCCCAACAGTCCCCCGCCGACTGCCGTAGCCAGACTGATACGGATGGTTACCCAGTAGGCGCTGAGAATGGACGGTTCAAACAACCCGGCAAAGTTCAACAGGGTGAACTTGCCATTATTGTCGAGGAACGCACGCGTCAATAAGCTGAAAGACGGCAGAACAATAAACAGGAGCGTAAACAGAAAAAATGGTGCAACCACAATCCAGTTGCGCCAGCCAGAGGAGGAGGGACGCGCTCGAGGCGCGTCCCTTTTATTATTCTGGATGAACGTTTGCTTACTTGACATCTGCGCCAACGGCAGTCATCCAATTATCGGCGATAACCTTTTTCGCGGCATTGATCTGGTCAATGCTCGGGAAGGCTACCGGCCCATCAAAGGAGGGCAGTTTGGCGGCAAATTCAGCATTTACCGAACCGCTAGCCTGCATATCTGCATAGCGGATCGGGTGGCAATAGCCCTTGAGCCAAATATTCTGGCCTTCATCACTGTACAGGAACTCCATCCATAACTTGGCAGCATTGGGGTGCGGGGCGTAAGCTGAGATCGCCTGGATGTAGATGCCGGCAATGGTGCCGCTCTTGGGATAGACAACTTCGATATTCGGGTTCCCCGCCAGGACGTCTTTGTCGGAAAGTGCGCTGTAGTCCCAGCGCATGATGATGGGGGTTTCGCCTTTGGCAACCGTTGCTTGCTTGGCGATGACGGGCACGAAGTTGCCGGCATCATTGATCTGTTTGAAAAAATCAAGACCGGGCTGGACAGCGTCGAGACCACCGCCATTGTAGAGGGCCGCAGCGTAAACACTCATCTGAGCCTGGGCCGAGGCACGCGGGTCGCCGGAGAGCGCAAATTGGCCCTTGTACTCTGGTTTGAGAAGATCAGCCCAGTCCTGAGGAACGTTCGTGACGGCATCCGAATTAACTTCGAACGCCATTACGCCGTAGTAGTCACCATACCAATATCCATCGGGATCTTTGGAATCGGCCGGGATAGAGTCCCAGGTGGCGACTTTGTAGGGGAGGACAAGTTGTTCTGCAATCAATTGCGGGCCAAAGCCGTAGCCAACATCGATGACATCCGGAGCCTGTGGGCCCTTGTTGTCTTTGTTGGCCTTGACCGCTTCGATTTCATCAGCGGAACCGGCGTCGGGGTTCAACTCATTGACCTGAAGGCCGTATTTGGCTTTGAAAACTTCGATCGCCTCGCCATAGTTGCACCAGTCATGCGGCAGGGCAATGGTTGTCAGCGATCCTTCAGCCTTGGCAGCTGCCACTAGCGCAGCCATAGGATCGGTTGCTGCAGGCGCGGGTGTCTCTGCGGCTTTTGGGGCACAGGCCGTCAGTACCATGGCTAACACAACCAAAAATGAAATCAGGTAGTACAGTTTCTTTTGCGACATTTCTCTCTCCTTCATCGGATTAAAAAATTATCAGCTAAGCATAGGCTTAGCTGATAATTACAACCACGCAGGGATCATCATCTCAAACCAATATTCCGCACGATCCATGGCTGACAAGGGTGTGTGGATGGACAGAGTTTTCTTTTGATGACCGTCATTCGACAAGATCACATTTATCCCTCTCGTGAACCATTTTATTATACAAGAGAATGCAATCCCAGTTGAGCAGGTAACGCAGGTAGTTTCGCGGCCCCATACGGACCTAAACACTGGCCGTTACGAGTGCGAAGGTACCGGATCTCACTGACCTTGGCCTACAGAATCCTGGTTTTCGGCATCCAGAAGATCATCATCAGCGCGGCAATGAGCGCCAACGTCCCCCCAAACAAAAATGGTG
>CALMGN010000215.1 GCA_937863605.1 uncultured Anaerolineaceae bacterium | reverse complement strand
GGATTGCTTCACTGCGTTCGCAACGACATCAAAACTAAAACAATAAAAAGTCAGCATAAAATATCCGTAATTTCTTAGAATATATTAAGTATTACTACGGATATCAACCCTATTCCCTTTTTGCTATACTCAATTTGACCCGGCGCGGGTGCTGCCCGCGCGCGGAATTACGGGTAATATATTGGGCTGTCAGGTTCGTAGCTCTTATCGGTGTGCCCGCGCAGCCTGAATCGAGATAGCCCGGCAGGAAGTGGCTGTCCAAAAGGAGTTGCGCATGCTCACCCATTCCAATGACGCACTTCAGGCGGTCAAGTCGCTTGCCTTTCAGCGCATCCCGGTGGCGGTGACCAGCACCTATAAAGGTCTGTTCTTCGAGGAAAAAGTGGCGCCGCTCAAGGTCGGCCCGGACTATATCGTCTTTTGCGCGCCCAAATCCCCCATGTGCCGGACGCTGCGCGACAAGGTCTTTTTGCATTCGCAAGTCCTTCCGGAATCGGTACGCACCGACCTGCATTCGATCGATTCCACCTGCCGCGAAATCACACTGACCAATTTCAGCTATACCGGCGCATACTGGCGCGACCGCCATGAACAACGCATCGAGCCGCCGGCTCCCCTGCAAGCCGCACTGACCATCGAGAAAAATACCTACCGTGCCAATCTCAACAATCTTTCTCTGCACGGCGCTGGACTGCTGGTTTACTTCGGCGACGATGAGCGCCGAGACCTGGCGCTCAGAATGCCGGTTGAAGTGTGCTTCCAGCTAAGCGCCCAGAGTGACTTCCATATCCTCGGAACAATTGCCTGCATCCGCCAGATGGACTACACCCTGGCGCAGGTGGGAGTCCGGTTGGAACCGACCAGCAATCAGGCCAGTTGGCTTGAAAATTACATCGCCAAACGTAAAATTGAAATCTTGAACGAACTGGACCACCCGGCAGCCCACCCTGACCAGATCCTGCACTAGCTCTAAGCTCATCGCTCAAAACGCAGCAGTTTACCCCTCGCCCCAGATGTAGATGCGTTGCGGCGCCAGACGGATGATCCGGTTTTCCGGATCAACGATCCATGAAGCCGGGTCAGGTTTGCGTGCACCCTCCTCACCCAGGTAGCGGACGTAAATGGAGGTCGACCGCAGCGCTACCACGGCCGGGTCGCTGATTACTTCGGCTGTACCCTCGAAGACAACCCCGCGGATGTGCTCGGCGTCATCGGCGGTGTCGATCACGATCGAGACCCGCGGGTTCCCTTCCAGATCGCGCATCTTGCGGGTCGAGTCGAACGAACTGATCCAGACGGCCTCGCCGTCCCACTCGAACCACACCGGGACGACGTGCGGCTGCAACGTGGCCGGATTGGCTGTTGCCAGGCGCGCCAAAACTGGTTGCGTAAGCAGTGCGGCCAGCCACGGCCGGGATGAAATTTCCGCCGCAGTTAGTTTCATGGTAACACCTCAAACAAGGAAAAATTTCAGGGGATTTCTTTAATTATAGCGGTTTGCGTCAGCCGGCCGGATCAATTTTCCGTCTCAGTTAATTGGTTGCATTGACGTATAATTCATCGGATTTTATCATGCTTGCCATCCGCCGCTTATTCCGCTCGCCACAGCCGGTTCCGCCGGAATACCGCCGCAACTTTCTGCACCTCTACCTGGATATCGCCTGGTGGGGCTTGCTCAACGGCAGTGTTCTGGTTTTCCTTATTATTTACGCCTCGCGCCTGGGAGCCAGCACCTTTCAACTCGGCCTGCTGACCGCC
Source organism: uncultured Anaerolineaceae bacterium (assembly GCA_937863605.1). Classification (GTDB taxonomy): domain Bacteria; phylum Chloroflexota; class Anaerolineae; order Anaerolineales; family Anaerolineaceae; genus Bellilinea. The sequence goes on along the minus strand of CALMGN010000215.1, from coordinate 2,389 downwards.
TCTCCCGCGCTGGTCAATCTGTTATTTACATTCCCGGCCGGGTCGCTCACCCGCAAATGGACCTCAGCCAAGGCCGTGCGCTGGTCAGCGCTGGTCATGCGCGTTTTCTATTTTTTACTCATTCCCCTGCCAATCCTGCTGCCGGGCAATGCCCAGATCTGGGTGATCATCGCTATTACGCTGGTGATGAACATCCCCGGCGTGATCATCAGCGTGCTGTTCAATGCTTTTTTCGCCGAGGTGACACCACCCGAATGGCGCGGCCAGGTGGTGGGTACGCGTAACGCTTTGTTCGCAATCACTACCATGGTCACAGCGCTGCTCTCCGGGCTGGCACTGGACAAGCTGCCCTTCGCCAACGGTTACCAGGTTGTTTTTGCCATCGGTTTCCTGGGCGCCATGATGAGCACGCTGCACTTATTTTTAATCAAGCCGCCCGCCGCTGAACCTGTTCCCCCGCTGCCGGATACCACCGAGGCGGTCAAGGTAGAGGTGGATGAAGGGGATCGCGCCCCGGCGCGCGCCTCGCGTTGGAATGCGCTGCGTCTGGACGTGGCACGCGGACCGTTTGCGCCCATCCTGCTGATCACCTTTTTGTTACAAACCTCGCTGTATTTCATCGGCCCAGTGGTGCCGCGCTACCAGGTGGACACGCTGCGTTTGACTGACGCGACAATCAGCCTGGGCAGCGCTGTTTTCTGGGTGATGAACTTTGTCGGCTCGCTGCAGGTGCGCCGGCTGGCCAACCGCTGGGGCTTTCAACGCATGTCTGCCTACGGATTGCTGATCGCCAGCCTTACCCTGACCATCTTCACCTTCAGCTTCCAGACCTGGATCTACCTGCTGCACCAGTTCATCGGCGGGATCGGATTTGCCCTGATGAACGGCGGTATGGTCAACTACATCCTGGAGAAGGTGCCGGTGGACGACCGGTTCTCGCACCTGGCCTGGTACAACCTGGCGATCAACGCTTCGGTGCTGCTTGCCGGTCTGGTGGCGCCGCCCGTCGCCGGAGTCATTGGTATCATGGCGACCCTGCTGCTGGCGGTCGGATTGCGGGGAGTGGTTGCCTGGATCATTCTGAAGCAGCGGTAACCCGGATGCAATCATAGGTCAGGCTCGTTTCAACACCTGACAATAGAATAATTGTGCTATACTGGGTTTGCAGAATTGCGTTATCACTTACCTTTACTCGGAGTCGAATGGCCGCTAAATCCTCTTTTCCCCCACCGCAACTCACCATCCCCCGACTGCAAGCCCGCCAGTTTTTACTGTCGCACCATTTTCTGCTCCCACCGCGCCAGCTCAACGGCAAGGCCGGAGCGCTGGAGCTTGTACGCCGGCTGGGCTGCATCCAATTTGACCCGGTCAACGTGGTGGGCTGGAACCCCGACCTGGTTCTTCAGGCGCGCCTGAGCGATTACCGCACCCAAATGCTCGATGAACTGCTCTACACCGACCGGCTGTTCTGGGACGGCTTTGACAAGGTGCAGTCCATTTATTTGTCGGAAGATTGGCCGCACTTTACCCGCCGCCGCGTTCATGGGAGTGACAATGCGCGCTTCACCGAAGAGGAAGCGAAGCGCCTGCAACCGCTCATTGTGGAAAAAATCCACGAGAAAGGTCCGCTGTCGTCACTTGATCTGGAAGACCAGACCCGCATCGGCGGCTACTGGGGGTTTCCCATCCGGGTGGAACGCGCTGCGTTGGAGAACCTGTACAACATGGGGCGGCTTGGCATCCACCACCGCAAAGGGACGCGGCGCTACTTTGACCTGGCCGAGAACCTGCTGCCGACCGAATTATTGAACGCCCCCGATCCGCATGCCAGCGAAGCGGACTATCACGACTGGCACGTGATGCGGCGGGTGGGCAGCATGGGGTTGGTCAACTCCGGGGCCGGCGAACGCTGGCTCGGGATTCTGGGGATGCAGTCCGCTGAGCGTACCCGGGCTTTGGTGCGCCTGATCGAACGCGGCGACCTGCTGCATGTTGCCGTCGAGGAAGCCAACGGTCAAACCTATATGATGCGCGCCAGCGAGGCGCCGCTGCTCGCATCGTTGGGACAAATTCCTGCGCCCGCACCGTCGGTGACCTTCTTAGCCCCGCTGGATAATTTGCTCTGGCACCGCGACATGCTGCGCAAGATATTCGATTTTGACTACACCTGGGAAGTTTACACCCCGGCTGTCAAGCGTAAATACGGGCATTACGTGCTGCCCGTGCTGTACGGTGATCAATTTATCGCCCGCGCCGAGCTGCTTTACGAGCGCAAAACCAACACTTTGGTACTGCGCAACTGGTGGTGGGAGGCAGGGATCACTCCCGGCGAGCAAATGGAGACCGCCATAGCGGACGGATTAACCCACTTTGCCCATTACCTGGAAAC
>CALMGN010000214.1 GCA_937863605.1 uncultured Anaerolineaceae bacterium | reverse complement strand
TGGGCGTAAGGGATTTGAGAGGAGCTGCCCCTAGTACGAGAGGACCGGGGTGGACAGACCTCTGGTGTGCCAGTTGTCGTGCCAACGGCATCGCTGGGTAGCCATGTCTGGCAGGGATAACCGCTGAAAGCATCTAAGCGGGAAGCTCGCCTCGAGATAAGATCCCTCTTCCCGTAAGGGAGTAAGATCGCAGGTAGACCACCTGCTTGATAGGCAGCGTGTGTAAGCGTAGCAATACGTTGAGCTAAGCTGTACTAATGATCGAGGGCTTCCGCTGTGATGTGGAGAACTCAGCACTTTTTAGTGAGAAATTACGCGGATCCTACACATACTATTTATTCACCCTTTCTTTTGAATAAGAAAGTCTCTTGGTGATCTGAGCGACGGTGGTACACCCGGCTACATCTCGAACCCGGTAGTTAAGGCCGTCAGCGCCGATGGTACTTGGAGGGTAACTTCCTGGGAGAGTAGGTCATTGCCAAGAGACTTTTTTAGTTTAACAACCAGTCCTGATATCATTCGGGGGAGAGCACGGATTGGGGATTGTTAAACCGGGATTTGATCTCTTGACGTTTCGGTTGCCCCAACGGCATATAACAACGCTAGCTTACGGCGCAGAGCAAGTTGGGTGAGGTGGGGGATAATATTCATGTTTTCCAGGAAGGGCACCAGCCATTCCATCAATTCATGGGCAGCTTCGCCCATCTGACCGGCGAAAAACAGCGGATGCAACTTGTTGTGCGCGTCATCCCAATCCCGACCCGGTTCGAGTATATCGGCAAACCGCAGGCACCCGCAGAACACCGGCGATTGCACAAGCCCATCGCCCACATAAGAATGCCGGGATATTGCTTCCAGTACCAACGGATCAGTAATCCCCATTTGATGCGATGCAATGAAGGCGCTGCACGGGCCGTGCAAATATAGCGGATCACGATCGTTTGGATCATTCAGCGGGAAATGGTTCATCTGGGCGATCTCTATCATTTGCGCCAGAGGCAGCTCTTTAGCCGCGTAGTGTGTCAACCCGGCTAATCGCGCTGTGGTGGGATCCAATCCATAAATTGGGGCGAGTTGTTCCATAACCTGCATGACTCCAAGGGAGTGCTGCAACCGTGCGGGGGTCAGGCGTTGGGCCAGGTAGATGAGATACGGGTTGTCGGCCATAATCTATAATAAACAATTCTAAATGAAATCGATTTCTCGGCGAAATATGAGTCTGGCTGAAACATCTTCGATTTTGGCTGATTGCTTGATAAATTGCATTTCTTGTCAGGCGGTGAGGATGTTACAATTGGTAAATGGTATCTCACCCCCCTCGTCTAATTGCCCCTGTTGTTCATAAGGTTCGCCTTGGCGAAGCGAAAAGCGATGCTGCCTACTGGCGGACTCGTTCTTACCAGGAGCGAATTGAGACTCTGGAACAAATCCGAGAAGAGTACCACCAATGGAAGGCTGATGTTCAACCAGGATTTCAAAGAGTTTATTCAATCGTTAAACGATAATCAGGTGCGTTATCTGGTGGTAGGCGGATATGCAGTAGCCTTACATGGTTACCCGCGTTATACCAGAGATATCAACATTTGGGTTGAGATGATCCCAGCAAACGCGGTTCGGGTCGTTCATGCTTTGCGGCAGTTTGGTTTTGGTTCATTGGACATCAAAGAGCAGGATTTTTTGAATGCAGATTCGATTATTCAACTGGGGTATCCGCCGCGCAGAATTGATCTCTTGACGACATTATCAGGCGTGGATTTTGCGACTTGTTATACAGCAAGAGTCGAGGTTGAATTGGATGGATTAACTGTAAATTTCATCAACCTGGAGAACCTCAAGAAAAATAAGCGCGCAGCAGGCCGCGCCCAAGATTTAGCCGATCTTGAGAGCCTTGAATAACTTGGGCCCTGGCGGGACCACTACCCCCTGCCTATTTGACAATATTAACATTCCTGAGGTATAATATCGCGTAGTAAGCGGGTAATCCCGCCTTTACATAGATTGTCTGTACTCGCTTGCATGACGTGGAGGTTGTATCGCAAAAAGCCCCGGGCATAACGAGAAATTGTTTATCGCTCTGATGTCGGCTGCAATCGCGATCTGCAGCCGGTTTTTTTGCCTGCAGGCGTTTATATCCCTGACACGGGAGGGAGGTGAGTGCGTTGCCAGTAGTAGTACTGCGACCCAATGAATCACAGGACCAGCTTCTCAAGCGGTTCCGTAAAAAGGTAGTCAAGAGTGGTGTTCTTTCCACGGTCCGCCGGAAGCGCTGGTTTATTTCAAAAAGCGAATTGCGCCGTGTGGAACAAAAGAAGGCAATCCGCCGAATTAAGCGCCGCCAATATTCGCGCGGTGAGTAGGATAAGCAAGTAAGAGTTCCGGGTTGGTGTTTGGCTTGATCCGGCTAAGGAGATGATAATGGCCAAAGAAGAAGATAAGATCCGTGTTGAAGGTACCATCGTAGAGGCATTGCCAGCCACCCAGTTCAAGGTGCGCCTGGACAATGGCCATGAGGTGTTGGCCTATCTTTCCGGTCGGATGCGCAAATACTATATTCGCATTCTGTTGGGTGACCATGTGCGTGTGGAAATGTCCCCTTACGACTTAACCCGCGGGCGGATCGTTTACCGCCAACGGAAAATGGGCGAACCCGCTGCGTTGGAAGAATAAACCCTTCCGACTGGTCACATTTTTATTGAAAGCAAATACCGGCTCTCAGGAGCTGGTATTTTTTAATTTCCGACGAACTTCCTGCCATAATCCCGTGAAAAATGCTCCAATTGCTGCGCGTTGGGAAAGTTGCGCGCCCCGACGCGCATGATTTTCCAAGCGGCGACGGCATTGCCGCGCTGATTGGCTTCCGCCAGGGATAACCCTTCTGCAGCGGCAGTGATAAAACCGGCGTTGTAGGCGTCACCAGCGCCCAGAGTATCGACCACCGGCACATCAAACGCGCTGCAGTGCGAGAAACGGCCTTCTGGCTCATATATATCCGCACCGGTGCTGCCGCTGCGGCAGACTACCGCGCGGTTAGGCCCTAGTAGAGCTGTCGCAGCCGCCTGCGGGGTTACCTCCCCGGTAACCAGAGTCAGTTCGTCTTTGCCAGACCCGAAGAGAATATTGCTGTATTTGATCGCGCGTTGAATGCGTTCAAAACTGGTTTGATCGCCAATGGCTTCGATGCGAATGTTCAGGTCAAGCGATACCGGGATGGCTCTTTGGATGCATTGCTCCATTAAATCCAGAATGGTTTCCGCAGCCGGATTTTCACGCAGCAAGATACCGGAAGTGTGCAACCAGCCGATCTGATCCAGTAGGTTTTCCGGCAGATCGGCTGGCGTTATTTGATGCTGCGAGGCCTGGGTGCGCGGGATGGCATAGGTGACGCGGTTTTTATCCTGGCCAACTACGGCAATGACCAGGGAAGTGGGGATTTTATCATCCAGGATCAGGCAGCGGGTGTCAACGCCGGCGCTGTCGAAGGCGTTTTTTAATAACCGGCCGAAGTAGTCATTGCCAACTTTCCCGGCAAACCACGACTTACTGCCCAACACGGCAATGCCGTGGGCGGTGTTTGCTACGCTGCCCCCGGCCGCGATTTCAGCGCTTTTTTGTTCAGTGTTGACCGCTTCACCGCGCGCAAGGGCTGCCATGACCTGCAGTGTATCGCCGTAAGGCAAAATGATGTCCGGGCAGGCATCGCCGATTGAAAGGATGGGTTTATCGGTCTTGAGCGGTATCAAATTCCCAGTTCCTTCGCGGTTTCTTTGGCGCGTTCGATAAACAATCGGACCAGCGCCGGATCTTTGCGGCTGCTGCCGTCAGCGAGCTTGGTGCTGGTTTTCGTGAAGGAATCCACCCCCCAGGGGCGCACCTGCCGGATGGCTTCCGCGACGTTCTCGGGACCCAGCCCGCCGGCCAAAATCACATTGCAACCCAGCTTTTCCAGGCGGCGGCAAATTTCCGCGCTGACCGCCCAGTCATGGACGATGCCGGCAGCCCCAATTCCCGCAATTTTAGGGTCAACCGAATCCAGAATGATTGTGTCACAGAAGCGGGCATAATGCTCGGCTTGCAAAATGGCCTCCGGACCGGTCACCGGGATAGCCTGCAGCACTTCCAGCCCTTTATGCAGTTGTCGGACGGTTTGTGCAAACTCCGGCGTGGCGTAAAACTGGTTGCCGCACACGTGAATTACGTCCGGTTTGAGCTGCTCGATGACCCGGTAAATCGGCTCGGGGCTGTCTGCTACGGTCAGCGCCACCTTTTTGGCTTGATTGCCAATGGCCGCGAAGATCTCCTGGCCAACCTCAAGATTGACTTCGGCTGGCAAGTGCATGTAGGTCGCAGCGGCCACGCCAATATAATCCGCACCGGCTGCAACGCAGTCAAGCGCTTCCTGGACGGTTTGGATGGAGTAGATTTGAGTGATCATTGTTGCCTGAACGTCCTAAGTATAGGAAGAACCATTATAAAAGCAGAATCGACCGTATTCGATCGAATCTGCCAGGTGGATCATAAAAATCGACCGATTTTAGTACAGAATGCGGTTGTCGTAGCTTTGCAGGATTTTCATGTAGTTGGCGCGCTCAAAGGACGACGGGTCGGCGACCGCTGTCTGGCACATGCTGCCCGTCATTTTTTGAACCGAGTCGTATTCGAACTCTTCCATCCATTTTTCCAGGTCGGTTAGCATCTCCGCAGCGCGGCCGACGCCGTGAGCCAGTAGTTCGGAGGTGGTCATGGCCACATTGGCGCCCGCCATCAGAGCCTTGACGATATCGGTGCCTTTATGCACCCCGGTGGAAAGAGCCAGGTCAACCTTGACACGTCCGCGTAAAATGGCGATCCAGCGCAGCGGCAGGCGCAGTTCATCCGAATTGCTCAATACCAGGTTGGGGACGACTTCCAGAGTCTCGATGTCGAGATCGGGCTGGTAGAAGCGGTTGAACAGCACCAGGCTGTTGGCCCCGGCAGCGCTCAGTCGGGCGGCCAGGTTGGGGAGCGAGGTGAAGAAGGGGCTTAGTTTGACCGCCAGAGGGATTTGAACCTGGCTTTTTACTGCCCGCACCAGTTCAACGTAACCATCCTCGACCTCGGCGGCGGTGACGGCCGGATCAGACTGGATGTTGTATATATTCAACTCCAGCCCGTCTGCACCGGCTTCCTGGATGCGCTTGCCATATTCCACCCAGCCGCCGGTCGAAATCCCGTTCAAACTGCCGATGACGGGGATTTTGACGTTCTGTTTGATCTGATTGATCAGTTCAAGGTAGCCTTCCGGACCGATATTGTATTGCGGCATATCCGGGAAGTAAGTAAGCGACTCGGCAAAGGACTCGGTACCCCGGTTTAGGAAATGATCCAGCGCGCGGCTTTCGTACTCGATTTGCTCTTCGAACAGCGAATACATGACAATGGCGCTGACGCCGGAATCTTCTAAACGGCGGACGCCCCCTAATTTTTTAGAGATCGGCGAGGCGGAAGCGACTAACGGATTTTTGAGCTTTAAGCCCATGTATTGGGTAGTTAAATCGACCATTCAGGTTTCTCCTCTCGTCAACCAGATAAAAGAATGCACAGGTGGAGGCATGCGCCTCCACCTGCTTTGAAATTAATGATTTTCGTCTTTTACTGCCGGCGCGTCCATCGGAGCAGCCCCATATTGAATGGCAGCCATTTGCTGGTAAAGCTGCCAGCGTTTGGCGGCATCGCTGCGGGCGCTGCGCATGAGCGCTTCGGCGCGCTGTTCGTCGCTTTGTAGCAGCATGCGGTAGCGGGTCTCGTTGTAAGCATATTCATCGACTGTAATCGTTGGCGCTTTGCTGTCGAGCACCAACGGATTCTTGCCTTCATCCGCCAACACCGGATTGTAGCGGAAAAGCGGCCAGTGACCGGATTGGACGGCCAGCTTTTGCTGTTCCAGGCCTTTGCGCATATCGATACCGTGCGCGATACAGTGGCTGTAGGCAATGATCAGGGATGGGCCGTCGTAAGCATCGGCTTCCATGAAGGCCTTCAAGGTCTGGGCGTCACTGCCGCCCATGGCAATCCGCGCCACATAAATGTAGCCGTACGCCATGGCGATCAGGCCAAGGTCTTTCTTGGGAAGACCCTTGCCGTTGGCGGCAAACTTGGCGACTGCCGCGCGCGGGGTGGCCTTGGAGGACTGACCGCCGGTGTTGGAATACACTTCGGTGTCCATGACCAGTACATTTACGTTGCGCCCGGAGGCCAGGACATGGTCGAGGCCGCCGTAACCAATGTCGTAGGCCCAGCCGTCACCGCCCAGGATCCAGACACTCTTGCGAACCAGGTAATCTGCCAGGTCGAGCAGCAAGCCGGCGCGCGGGTCTTTGACGCCGCGCAGCGCTTGCCTGAGCGCTGTAACCCGGTCGCGCTGGGCGACGATACCGGCTTCGTTGGACTGGTCGGCATTCAGCAGCTCGGTGACCAAAGTCTCGCCCACGGCGCCGGATAACCCGGTCAGTAGTTCGCGGACAAACTCAGACTGTTTATCGACCGTCAGACGCATGCCCAGGCCAAACTCGGCATTGTCTTCGAACAGGCTGTTGGACCAGGCCGGTCCGCGTCCCTCTTTGTTCTTGGCCCACGGGGTGGTGGGTAGGTTACCGCCGTAAATCGACGAGCAGCCGGTCGCATTGGCAACTATGGTGCGGTCGCCGAACAGCTGCGAGAGCAGTTTGATGTAGGGGGTCTCGCCGCAGCCGGCGCAGGCGCCCGAGAACTCAAACAGCGGCTCGAGCAGCTGCGAGTTTTTAACAGTGGTGAAACTAATGGCTGTGCGGTCAACCTCGGGCAGGTTGAGGAAGAACTCCCAGTTAACTTTTTCGGTTTCGCGCAGCGGAGGCTGCGGGGTCATGTTGATGGCCTTCAGTCCCACCTGGGTCTTGTTTTTGGCAGGGCAGGCTTCCACGCACAAGGCGCAGCCGGTGCAGTCTTCAGGGGCTACCTGAATGGTGTAGAGCGTGTTAGGCAGTTCGCGGAACTTGGCTTCGGTGGATTTAAAGGTCTCCGGAGCGCCTTCCAGATATTGCGGATCGTACACTTTTTGGCGAATGACGCCGTGCGGGCAGACGAATGCGCATTTACCACACTGGATGCACACGTCCGGGTCCCAGACCGGGATCTCCAGGGCAATGTTGCGTTTCTCCCAGCGGGCGGTAGCGGTCGGGTAAGTGCCGTCCACCGGAATTTTGCTGACCGGCAGATCGTCACCGTTATAGATCATCATTGGGGCGAGCACGTTGCGTACAAATTCGGGCGCCTCAGCAACCACTGCTGGACGGCGGGACATGAGACTGTCAACCGTTGCAGGAACCTTCACCTCGGCTAGATGGGCGATGGTGGTGTCTACGGCCTCAAAGTTTTGTTGGACGACGGCTTCGCCGCGCTTGCCGTAAGTTTTCTTAATGCTCTTCTTGATCTCTTCAATGGCTTCATCACGCGGCAGCACGCCGGAGATGGCGAAGAAGCAGGTTTGCATGACTGTGTTGATACGACCGCCCATGCCGGCTTTGGCAGCCACTTCGTGCGCGTCGATAACATAGAATCGCAGCTTCTTGGTAATAATGGCTTGCTGAACTTCACGCGGCAGCTGCTGCCATACTTCGTCATGCGGGTAGATGCTGTTCAGCAGGAAAACGCCGCCGGGTTTGGCGTATTTGAGCATGTCCAGCCGCTCCAGGAAGGAGAACTGGTGGCAAGCTACAAAGTTGGCGTCATCGGTGCCGATCAGATACGGGGCGCGGATAGGCTTGGGACCAAAGCGCAGGTGCGAGATGGTAACTGACCCGGATTTCTTGGAGTCGTACACAAAATAGCCCTGGGCGTAATTGTTGGTCTCTTCGCCGATGATTTTGATGGAATTTTTATTGGCGCCAACCGTGCCGTCAGCACCCAAGCCAAAGAAGACGCAGCGGATCGTTTCCGGTGCTTCGATCGAGAATTCAGGATCATAGGCCAGGCTGAGGTTGGTAACATCATCCAAAATTCCGATGGTGTAGCCGTTGAGCGGGGCGTTTTTCTTCAATTCGTCATACACACCCTTGACCATGCCAGGGGTAAATTCTTTGGATGACAGCCCGTAGCGGCCGCCAGTGATCACCGGCATGCGCTTGAAGGGGGCGGCACCGGCAGCAAAGACTTCCTGCATGGCGGTGATGACGTCTTTATACAACGGTTCGCCGCCCGACCCCGGTTCTTTGGTGCGGTCGAGGACGGTGATTTTCTTGACAGTTGCAGGCAGCGCCTGCAGCAGGTGGCTGGCCGAAAAGGGCCGGTACAGGTGAACGGTCACAACCCCGACCTTTTCACCCTGTTTCTGCAAAGCAAGCGCGGTCTCTTCAACTGTTTCAGCGCCGGAACCCATCACAATAATGACGTTCTCAGCATCCGGCGCGCCGGCATAATCGAACAGGTGGTAACTGCGGCCAACCAGCCCGGCAAACTTGTCCATGACCTTTTGTACAATTTCAGGGCAGCGATCATAGAACGGGTTAATGGATTCGCGCGCCTGGAAATAGACGTCCGGGTTCATGGCTGTGCCGCGCAGCACCGGATTTTCGGGTGTCAAGCCGCGGGCGCGGTGGGCGCTTACCAGCTTGGGGTCGATCATGGCGTGCATGTCTTCATCCGACAGGTATTCCACCTTGGTGACCTCATGCGAGGTGCGGAAACCGTCGAAGAAGTGCAGGAACGGTAACCGGCTTTCCAGGGATGCCGCCTGAGAAATCAGCGCCATGTCATGAGCTTCCTGTGCCGAGCGCGAGGCCAGCAGCGCCCAGCCGGTCTGGCGCGTGGCCATGACGTCGGAATGGTCGCCAAAGATCGACAGGGAGGAGGCGGCAACGGTGCGCGCTGAAACGTGGAAGACGGCCGGGGTCAGTTCTCCGGCGATCTTGTACATATTGGGGATCATCAACAGCAGCCCTTGCGAGGCTGTGAAGGTAGTGGTCAACGAACCGGTCTGCAATGCGCCGTGAACAGCGCCGGCAGCGCCGCCTTCGGACTGCATCTCGCACACCAGCGGGACGGTTCCCCAGATATTGGGAATTCTTGCAGCAGACCAGGCATCGGATAACTCGCCCATGCCAGAGGATGGAGTAATCGGGTAGATCGCGATTACTTCATTCAAGCGATATGCCACGTGGGCAACAGCCTCGTTGGCATCTGTGGTAACTTTTTTTCTCGTCATAACGACTTCTCCATCAGGGATATGACCCAAAAAGCGGCTGATTAAAACACTTCAACAAACCCGCTTGGATAAGTAAACCAATCAAGTGTCCAGACATCCATCCCGAAAAGTTTATCCGTAAATTCACAATCTCGTTAGTTATATACATCATTTAAATCGTATGCACTCAGTCATACATGCAGTAAACCCAACGGATAATGAATACACGGCTAAAAAATCTCCCTCGCCGGATCCCGGGAGGGAGATTTGATAGCGGATAGTCCCGGTCTGACGAACCTGATTTTACAAATTTAGATACGATTCTACCATCATTAGCGCTGCCAGGGACTTGCCATCGCGGATTTCACCCCCCCGCGCCATCCGCACCGCCTCGGCTGCCGGGATGGAAACCAGCTCTATGAACTCATCCTCATCCTGTTCCAACGGGTCGGGATGCAGGCCGGTGGCTAAATAAACAACCATGTGCTCCGAAGAGTAACCGGGAGCCAGGTAAAAGTCGCCCAGCAAAGTCATTTGCGCTGCTGCCATACCGGTTTCCTCGCGCACTTCACGGGCAGCGGCTTCGCCAGGCGGCTCGTCATGATTTAACAAGCCCGCCGGGAGTTCCAGCAGCTCCTGGTCAGCGCCTACGCGGTACTGTCTCACGAACAGGATATTGCCGGCATCGTCAACCGGCACAATGGTGACCGCCCCTTTGTGCTCCACCAGATCGTATGAGCGGATCTTCCCATCCGGAAGTTGCATGGTGACAATTTCGACATTGAAAGCGCGGCCGCTGTAGATTTTTTCGCGGTTAATGGGTGTAAAGGGCATGAACGGCTCCTGGGAATAGAGATAGGGGTGCGCACTGCGCACCCCTATCTTCTTGTTTGCACTTCAGGGGTAAACGAGCCCTGGATTGTTCCCGGCGGATCACGGAATTTGGATAGTTGACCCGACGCTCAGGGTGTAGGGCGAGGACAGTCCGTTTGTAGCAGCGATCGCCAGGGGATCCACATCGCCGAACTCGCAAGCAATCGAATTGATCGTATCCCCAGAGGTCACGGTGTAATTGGCGGGATGGGCCTTCAGCGCGCGTTCTCCGGAGGTCCAGGTACCGGTGGATGGAATGATCAACACCGTGCCGGGGTCGGGGCTCGAATTCATATTCAGGTTATTAGCCTCAAGCAGGCTGTTCAGATCCAGATTGTAGCGACGGGCGATGCAGATCGGCCATTCGCCAGACTGAATGGTATAAGTCTCAGGCCGGGTGAGGGTCGGCAGCGTGACCGGGACCTTGGTGGCGGTCGGCTGCAGCACAAGCGTCGGCAATCCGGCGGTGGTCGGGATGACGACAGGGGTCGAAACCTGCGGTACCTGAACGGTGGGCAAAATTGGTGTGGCTATGGCATTCTGGGTCTGTTGTACGATTTCGGTCACCCGAGCGGAAGTATCCAGTGTCCCAACCGGGAAGGGAATTTCGGAGGTGGCGGTTGAGTCGGTGGGAGATTTACTGGTAGCGGAGCGGGTGCAGGCGGAAAGCACCAGCCCGATCATGATCGTGACGAGTACCAGGGCGAATATTTTCTTATTCATGGAGGTTCTCCTTAAGACTGGGGACGTTATTTTCGCATAATCAGCCGTGAAATTTTAACATCCATTCTACATAGTAGCATAAGCAAATAGTAGCGTCAAGCAGAGCGGATGCAGAATCTTATAAGAAGTTGCAATATATGTGCCAAAATATGATTCGTTTGCATCGTTCTTTAATCCGAGGTCAATCTGCATCCTGGTTAACCCAGGAACACCACTCCCGGTGAGTTTTTGGTAAAATCGCAGAAGATCTAATCTTGAAGGGGAAAATTTACCGCAATGAATATTTATTTTTCGTGTTCCGTCACCGGCGGGCGGGAAGATCAAACGGTTTATGCAGCCATTGTCGATGCGCTGCTGAGCGAAGGCCATCAGGTGCCGACCGCACATCTTTCCAGCCCGGATATCATGGCGCTGGAAGCTGTATCTAGTCCCAACGAGGTTTATCAACGCGATGTTGCCTGGGTTAACGGCTGCGATGCGTTGGTCGCGGAGGTGAGCACCCCGTCTCACGGGGTTGGGTATGAGATTGCACTAGCGTTGACGCTTGGCAAGCCGGTTTTTTGCCTGTACCGGCGCGGGACGCGGATCTCTAAGATGATTACCGGCAACGATCATCCGGGGCTGCGCCAGGGGTCCTATGAGGACCAAGCCGGCGCTGTCACTTTGATTAGTGACTTTTTACGCAATTTATAACTGAATTTTATCAGCCCAAGCAAGGATGAAAGACGGTTTTATTTAAGCCGGCTTTGCGATAACATAAATCTGGAGACGCAATCATCTGGACACTCCAACATCGCTCATCGCTGTCTCCTCCTTTGGCGAAAGCCTCCGCTGGGTCCTCCTCACCGCCCCCGGCGGAGGCTTAATTTAAGGGGTAGGAGGTGCCAGAATGGGCAGTACCACTGTGAGCGTGGTGCCTTGTTCCAGTGCCGAATCAACCCAGACGCGGCCTCCGTGGGCTTCTGCCACCGATTTTACAATTGCCAGACCCAGTCCGGTGCCGGTTTGTTCGCTGGTATTGTTGCTGCCGCGGAAAAATTTATCGAAGACATATGGCAAGTCTTTGGCCGGGATGCCAGCCCCTTCATCAATGAACTGCAGTATTACCTGATTTTGCTCGATTTTTCCCTTGATCTGGATCTTGCCGCCAGGTTGCGAATACTTGATGCAGTTGTCGAGGATATTTTCGAACATGCGCCGAATTTGTAACGGGTTGCCATAATAGGGTGGGATATCCGCTGGTAAATGAATTTCCAGTGGGTGATTCCGGTTGGTTAAGGCTTTTTTATACGAACCCACCACATGGTCCAGGCTGTTGGGAAGTTCAAACACCTCGTTGCGTCCGTCAAATCCGGTTTGGATGCGGCCAAGGTTGACCAGGTCATCCACCAGGTGAGAGATATTGGTCACACTGCTCTCAACCCGCCGGATAAATTCCGATTGCAGCTCATTGACCGGCCCGGCGCGTTCAACCAGTTCGGCGTACCCTAAAATGGCCGTGAGCGGCGACCGCAGATCATGCGACACCGTCCCGACAAAATCGTTCTTCATCCGGTCTAAATTGCGCAAATAAGTAATATCATGCAAGGTGATCGCCGCGCCAACTTCCGGTATTGGACTGAACTGGGCGGAGAACACGTGATTTTCGACCGTGGTAAATTCGGTGCGGGTGGACAGGCTGCCGGTATTGGCATCCAGCAGTGCCAGGATCTCAGGCTGCAGGACGATCTCGCTGGCAAGCTTGCCTACCGCTTCGCCCGCAATGATCCCTAGCGCGGTTTCGGCTGCCTGGTTGAACATCAAGATCCGCCTCTCGCGGTCAACCACGACCACTCCGTCTTGCACCCGGCGCAGGATGGTCTCCAATTTATTGCGTTCCGCCCGGGTCTCATTGAACAAATTGGCGTTGAGGAGAGCGATCACTGCGTATTCAGCCAGCGTTGCCAGCAAATCGATGTCGTGTTTTTGGAAGGGCAGCCGGTTGTTACGGTTATCCACTCCCAAAACCCCAATCACCCGGGTTTTGAGCAACAGCGGGACATAGATAAGGCTGTGGACCAGATAGGCGGTTTTGATCTTCCTGGGTGTGGTTTCATCCACCACCACCGGCATTCCTGTTGTCAAAACTGACCCTGCCAGGGTGTCCTGGATGGGTAAGCGGAAGGTGCGCACGAAATCTTCCTGGAAATTTTTAGAGGCGCGGATGTACAGCTGACCAGTCTCTTTGTCTATCAGCAGCAAACTGCCTTCCTCGGCTCCGGTAAGCTCCACTGCCGCCTCTACGATGGCAGTCAGCAGATTATCGGTGTCCAGTTCGGCAGTGATCGATTGTCCCAGTCGTGAAAGGGTTTCCAACTCGTCAACCCGTTGACGTAAGTGTCCGGTCGCCCGCCTTGATTCGAGCAATACCCATTCCCGGTTTCGTTTGGCTTTCTCCAGGCTGCTCTCTACTGCGTGGAGCAGATCATCCGCCCGTAACGGCGGGCATAAATAATCGCTGATGCCCAGGCGCAGCGCTTCTCTTAATAAAGCCGGCGTATCCTGGGTCACAAATAGCAGCACCGGCACCGCCGGGTACTGGCGAATGATTTTCTCGGCCTCGGACAACCCAGTAGAACTATCTTGCGATTCACCCATGATGACGAGCTGCGGCTGGGCTTTATCCAGTTCTTTCTGGGCAGAGGCAATATCCGTGAAAACCACCACCGAATAGCCGGCTGAATGCAACAGCCGCTCCAATAAATGGTTGGCTTGCGCATCATCCAGAATGACGAGGATTTTTTGATCTTTTGAGGGGGAATTCATGAATAAGCTTGCCAGGAAAAATTGCTAAAAGCAGTTCACTCTATTTTACAGCATGACTTGAATTCCAGCGCAACCAGTCCGATCGGGATTGCCGGTCACAAACTCCCATTCTTCGATAAGAGATATATAAGAACATGTGCCTGCTACTTGACTCTGCTCAGTTCGGCACTTTACAATGTATATATGGAATATAAAGATTACTACAAAATTCTTGGGGTTGATAAAAAGGCCACTGAGGATGACGTTAAGAAGGCCTACCGCAAGTTGGCCATGAAACTGCATCCCGACCGCAACCCCGGGAACAAAGCCGCCGAGGAAAAATTCAAGGAAATCAACGAAGCATACGAAGTCCTGCGGGATAAAGAAAAACGGGCGCGTTATGACCAGTTGGGCGACTCGTATCAGCGCTGGCAGCAAACCGGCGGCGCACCTGGAAATTTCAACTGGGAGCAATGGACCAGCGGAGCACCGGGCGGCCGCACGACCCAGGTGGACATGGACGACCTATTTGGCGGACTGGGCGGCTTTTCCGACTTCTTTAGCTCCATTTTCGGCGGTATGCCAGGTACGGCAACCCGCCAGACCACCCGCCGTACCCGTCAACCGGCGTCTTATGAGCAGCCGGTGCAGATTACGCTGGAGGAGGCATATAAGGGGGCAGCCCGGGCTTTACAGGTCGACGGCCGGCGCCTGGAGGGAAAAATCCCGCCGGGGGCCAAGAATGGTACCCGAGTCCGCCTGGGTGGTATGGGGCCAGCCGGCAGCGACATCTATCTGGTGATCGAGGTTGCACCTGATTCGCGTTTTGAGCGTAAGGGGAACGACCTTTACGGCGAAGTGACGGTTGACCTGTATACCGCCGTACTGGGCGGGCAAGTGCGGGTTCCGACGATGACCAGCGAGGTGGTGTTGACTATTCCAGCGGGGACGCAGCCCGGGCAAAAAATCCGATTAGCGGGCAGAGGCATGCCTGAATTGCGCAATCCGCAGATATTCGGTGATATGTACGTCACCGTTAAAGTTCAGCTTCCGCGCCAGTTGTCCGCAAAACAGCGCGAGTTGTTCGAGCAGCTGCGCAAAAGTTAACCTTAGGACCATATTTTGGTTGAATGGATAAAGAACATGAACAAGAAAAAAATGTTGGTAGCTAGTTTGATATTGGTATTGGTGCTTACCGCCTGCCGGTTTAGTTTTAATTTGCCGGGGATGTCCACCGACACCAGCACATCACCAACGCCGGTGGTGCAGTCTGAATCGGCAGGGGTTGTTACCCCGTCGGTTCCCACACTGGTGGCGCTCCCGCAGCTTGTGCCTATTGACCTTGAAGAGCGGGATACACTGCTAACCACCCTCTACAATGCCGTTTCACCCGGAGTGGTTTCAATTTTGGTCACGACTGCGGACGGCGGCGGAGTTGGCTCGGGATTCGTGTATCAAACCGGCTACGTTGTCACCAATTATCATGTTGTCGAAGGGGAAACCGCGTTGGAAATTGACTTCCCGTCCGGCTATAAAGCCCGCGGCACCGTGGCCGGCTACGATCTGGATTCAGACCTGGCAGTGATAAAGGTCAATGCGCCGGATGAGGTCTTCGTGCCGCTGACCATGGGCAACTCGGATACCATTAAAGTTGGTCAGACTGTCGTCGCAATAGGCAACCCGTTCCGCCTGTCCGGCACCATGACGGTTGGCATCGTCTCCGCCAAAGGCCGCACGCTTGATTCAATGCGTCAGTCAGAGAGTGGTAATTTCTTCACCGCTGGCGATATCATCCAGACAGATGCTTCAATCAACCCTGGCAACTCGGGCGGGCCGCTGCTCAACCTGAACGGTGAAGTAGTCGGTGTGAACCGCGCGATTCGCACTACCGGCACCACCGCCACCGGCGACCCGGTTAACAGCGGCATTGGCTTTGCCATTTCGGGCAACATCGTCAAGCGTGTTGTGCCGGTGCTGATCGAGAAAGGCTCCTACGAATACCCGTACCTTGGCATCACATCGCGGGAAGATCTTACCCTGGATATGATCGAAACCCTGGGATTGACGCGCCAGACCGGCGCCTATGTCATCTCGGTTGCCATCGGCAGTCCGGCAGGCAAAGCCGGTGTCATTGGCGGCACCACCGCTACCAGTTTTGCCGGTTTACCCTCAGGCGGTGACTTGATCATCGCGGTGGACGGGAAACCCATCCACACTTTCAGTGAAATGTTGAGTTATTTGATTGCAAATAAAAGCCCGGGAGATAAAATTGTATTAACCGTCCTGCGCGGTACTGAAGAAAAGGAGGTTACCATTACTTTAGGCCAGCGGCCTTAACGAGCTGGTCGTTTGCATCAGCCTGGGCTTGTATGATAGGAGGTTGCCATGTTGAATGAGCATGAACTGCGGGAGTTGGCCAGATTCATTGTGCCCGAACCCGTCGTAAGTCTGTACCTCAACACGGATTCCACCGCAGCCACCAAGGATGCTTACAGATTACGCTTGCGCAACTTACTTAAAGAGATAGACCTTCCGCTGGATGTTGCAGCTGTTCAGGATTACTTCCAGACGGAATACGATTGGACCGGACGCGGGGTAGCGGTATTTTCCTGCGCTCCGCAAAAATTCTTTCGCGCTTACCCTTTGGCGCTGCCGGTACCGGACCTGATGCATATCAGCGACCGGCCGAGCCTGGGTGTTTTAACCCGCCTGCTGGATAGTTACGGTGGTTACGGCGTTGTCCTGGTCGATAAACAAGGCGCCCGGGCGTTTTTGTTCCACCTGGGCGTGCTGAAGGAACAGGAAGGCGTGCTCGGCGAAGCGGTAAAACAGGTCAAACGCGGAGGCGCTTCCACTGTGGTTGGCGGACGCAGCATGTTTGCTGGCGTTTCGCGTCATGTGGAAGAAGTCATCGAGCGCAATATGAAAGATTCCTCTGATTTTGCAGTGAGATTTTTCGAAGATGCGCACATCCGCCGCATCTTGATCGGCGGTACGGACGATAACATCGCCTTGTTCCGCGGGATGCTGCCTAAAGCGTTTCAGAGTCTGGTGGTCGGTACCTTCCCGATGAGCATGGGTGCCAATCAAAGCGAGGTGCTTGCCAAGGCCATGCAAATTGGCCAGGAGGCGGACGAAAAACGGGAAAACACCATGGTCAACGACCTGATTGCACTATCCGCCCAAGGCGCGGATGCGGTCATTGGACTGGATAATACGCTGGATGCTGCTAACGCGGACCGGATTAACACTTTAGTCGTACTGCAGGGATACCAACAGCCGGCTTACCGCTGCAAAAATTGTTCGTACCTGACGCCGCGCCCGCACCGCACCTGCTCGAATTGCGGCGGTGAAATGTACCAGATTCCGGACGTGATCGATGTAGCGGTCAGCCGGACGCTGCGCAAAGGCGGCAACGTGGAGGTGATCCGCGCCCATCAGGGATTGGATCAGGCCGGAAAGCTGGGCGCTTTCCTGCGCTTCTAACAGTTTGGATTAAACCTATAACGGTTACTGCAGGGGTCGACACCTGGGTCGACCCCCTTTTATTTTTGGACAGACATACGCGTCCGTGCCGACAGGCGGGCCAGGGCGGACACACGGGCCAGGGAGGACACACGGGCCAGGGAGGACACACGGGTCCTCCCCTACATCCTTAAGGGTAATCAGCGGCTTTCCAGCCGCAGTAGATTCTCGCTCAGGGTGCGCAATTCGTCGAGCGCTTTGGCCGAATCGGTGTTGATAGCGGTCTGGATGCCAGCCATGCGGTCTTCCAGAGCCTTGGCCGTATCCTGATCCTCGATCAACGGCAGCAGTACGGCCATATGCTCAACTGCGGCACTGACCTCCTGCTGCGCGGTCAACAAATCCCGGGTGACCAGCGCCAGGCGGGCGTAGGCAATGTTGGCTTCCACCCGCGCCAGTGCCCGGTAGTAACGCGCAGCCGTCAGATCAGCGGTAGCGGTGTTAAGGTTGCCGGTGATCTGGTCCAGTTCTGTTTCAGCGGTGCTCAATTTTTCCTGCGTGGCAACCAGGTCGCTCTTGACCTGGTGCAGTTCCTGACTGGCCGGCAGGTAGAGCGCGAAGAACGCGGCACCGAACCCGACGATCAACGTGACCAGCAGGATCAGCACCCACCGGCCGAGCCGGCTGGTTTTACCTGGGGCAGCTACCTCAACGGCAGATTCTTCAGCATGGGGAAACTCATTACCCTTGTTCGGCTCGGCCGGCTGGCTTTCCGCTGCCGGAGCGTCATCGGCATCAACGGGGGGAGTGGATTGATTTTCCATCTTCTTCCTCATTTCTTGACATTTCGAATACCAGAACCCCTACAACGTAGGGGAGTACGCGCTGGGAGACTTGGTGAAGCGTTTACGCCCCGCCAACACGATGGCCATCACTAGCCCAAAGACAAACCCGCCGATGTGCGCCCACCAGGCAATCCCGCCGGCGCTAGCCCCGGATTGCAGCGCCATAGCTGACAGTCCCGAGAAAAGCTGCGAAACAAACCAGAACCCCAGATAAATCCAGGCCGGGATATTGATGAACCAGATAAAAATCAAGGGAACAAAGGTAAGCACTTTAGCGCGCGGGAAGAACAAGAAATATGCCCCCAGCACTGCAGCGATGGCGCCGCTGGCCCCAACTGAGGGGATATTCGGCCCAGTGCCTAAAAACACCTGCAGCAGCCCGGCCACCACCCCGCCGGTCAGGTAAAACAAGAGGAAACGACCGGAGCCAAGACGGTCTTCGACATTGTCGCCAAAAATGACCAGCGTCCACATGTTGCTGAGCAGGTGCAACCAGCTGCCGTGCAGGAACATGTGCGAGAGGAGCGGAAACCAGCTTGGCGGGTTGACCAATGACAGGTTGGTAGGAACCAGACCATAGCTGCTGATCAATTGTTCCAGCCCGGAGGAGGAAAGGCTGGTCTCATACAGAAAGGCCAGGACATTGATCAAGATGATGCCCCAGGTGACGAACGAAAATTTCCGCGCGCGGATGGTATCTTTAATGGGAAACATCATTCCTCCGGCAAGACATCATAATTATTCTTTTTGAAGAATAATTCGTAATTCTTGGCATCGCTAGCGCAGCTTAATGTCTGGCTGGCTTCTACGATCCAATATTCCCGAATGTTTAATTGTAACTGAATTATTGGATGGGTTCTTTTGGAATAATAAAATTGCAGGAGGCATCCCCCATGCCGATGCAGGTGGCTTCAGCCACGCGAAAATCATGTCCGTTGGAAACCCATTTAAGGCCGGCCATGATGATGCCAGCCATAATGAAACAGCCGGGCTTTTCCGTGTGACGCCCCCAGCAGGCCGGGCAGCGGTGGATGGAATAGACAAAATGGTCGCCTTTTTCTTCCAGCTTCGTCAGCTGGTCGCTGATGGATGAAAAGACGCGCGCCATCCCGCCTAAACCGATGCGCATTTTCAAGTTTAGCGGCAGCATGCGGAATGCCACGTCGCCAACGCCCGCCATGGCTCCGTAATTACTGAGCAAATCCTCAAAGGTAGCCTTGCCAGCCCGCAGTGCAAAGACGCGCCCACCGCGCAGCCCGTACATCTCCTCCAGCGCGCCCATCAGGGAGGAAGTAAAGGCAAAATCGAACTGGCGCTCTAAATTTGCCGGCGGATAGTTGTCGACAAAATGCGAGAGCCGCGCCAGGTTGAGGATGGCATTGACCCCGTGTTTCCCCATGACCTCTTCAAGGGCCAGCAGAGTGATGCGTCCGTACTTGTTCGAATTGGCATAACCGCTTTTTGGGATGGGCTGCATATAGGCCTCAAGCCATAAGATGACCAACAAAGAATAGTTAACCCCAACTATAACATACGGGTATGTTCTGGTCAGGAAATGGGGCGGGTGATCCGGCTGCTTGCCTCCGGTTTCTGCCCGTGTTACACTTTATTTTTACCAGATCAGTCTTGAATCAATGGCAGACCGCTGTGTTCCCGAAGCGGTCCGTTTCGAAAAAAACAGCGGAACAGTCACCCAGATAGGAAATCACATGCCGCCGACCCTGTATCTAATTGATGGACATGCTTTAGCCTACCGCACTTTCTTCGCCTTGAGCGTGACCGGGCAAAAATTCTCCACCAGCAGCGGCGAGCCGACTGCCGGGACCTACGGTTTTGCCAGCGTGCTGCTGCGCCTGCTGGAGCAGGATAAACCCGAATACATGGCGGTCGCCTTTGACACCGGAAAAACTTTCCGCAATGAGATCTTCCCGGAGTACAAAGCCACCCGAGCCAAAATGCCGGACGACTTGCGCCCGCAAATCGACCGCATTCGCGAAATGGTCGATATCTTCGGGCTGCCGCGCCTGGAAATGGAAGGCGCCGAGGCGGAC
The DNA here is from genome assembly GCA_937863605.1 of uncultured Anaerolineaceae bacterium. GTDB lineage: Bacteria > Chloroflexota > Anaerolineae > Anaerolineales > Anaerolineaceae > Bellilinea. Next base: position 11,071 of record CALMGN010000214.1, on the reverse strand, counting down.
GATGTACTTGGCAGCATCGCCGTGCAAGCGGTAGCGAAAGGATTAGGCGTCAAGATCATCACCGGCGACCGCGACCTGCTGCAGCTGGTCAACGACCGCGTGCTGGTCAATTTAGCCGGCAGCAAACTTTCCGAGGCCAAAGATTACGCCGCGGCGGACGTAGTGACGGCGCTTGGCGTGCGCCCTGACCAGGTAGTGGATTATAAAGCTCTGGTTGGCGATAAATCGGACAACATCCCCGGGGTGGGCGGGGTGGGAGAAAAAACAGCGACCTCACTGCTGGACAAATACGACACGCTGGATGAGATTTATGCGCATCTGGAGGAAATCACAGGGCGAGTAAAAACGCTGCTGGAACGCGATCGCGAACAAGCCTACCTCAGCCGCGACCTCGCGACCATCCGCACCGACATTCCTGTTTCCCTCGATTTGGAAAAAGCCCAGACCAAATACCTCAACTTGCCCGCCATCGAGCAATTCTTTATCAAAATGGAATTTAAAACCCTCGTGGCGCGCTTGAAAAAGATCGAAGGCCAGGTGGAACCCTCCCCCTTGCCCCGGCAGCAATTGTCGTTGTTTGGCGAACCGGTTACGCAGATTGGCGAGATCCCGTCCTATCAACTGGAAACGGTCGTGGTGGATACCCCGGCAGCGCTGAAAGTATTGACGGATGATTTACAATCTGCGGCAGTGATTGCCTTTGACACCGAGACCACCTCGACCGACCCGATGCGTGCTGACCTGGTTGGCATCTCGCTGGCGGTGCGGGAAGGGCAGGGTTACTACATCCCGCTCGGACATGCCCAGGCTGATAAGCAATTAACCGTCCCGCAGGTGCTCGAGGCGCTGCGCCCGGCTCTGACTGATCTCAACAAACCCAAGGTCGGGCACAATCTCAAGTATGATGCACTGGTACTGGCCCAGGCGGGTCTCAAGGTCGAGCCGCTGGCGTTCGACACCATGATCGCCGAATTTTTGATCAACCCGGATAACTATAATATCGGTCTAAAAGATACTGCAAAAAAGTACCTGCACATTGCGATGACGCACATTGAGGAACTGATCGGCAAGGGCAAAAACCAGATCACCATGGACCGGGTACCAGTGGCGCAAACCGCTCCCTACGCTGCGGCAGATGCCGAGGTAAGCCTGCAGTTGGTGGCGCCGCTCAAAAAAGGGCTGGCGGAAGCCAACGCCCTGCGCTTGTTCGATGAGATCGAGATGCCGCTGGTGCCAGTGCTGGCGCAAATGGAACGCAACGGTGTGGCACTGGATGTGCCCTTCCTGGCAAAAATGTCCAAGGATCTCAGCCTGCGTCTGGGCGACATCGAAACCTCCATTTATGAACAGGTCGGCTACCGTTTCAATCTGAATTCAACCCAGCAGCTTTCCAAAGCGCTATTCGAGACTTTGAAAATTGAACCGCCCGACCGGCGCAAGAAAACTTCCAGCGGGCATTTCTCCACCTCAGCCGATGTGCTGGAGGAAATTCGCAAAGATCATCCGGTGGTCAGTACCATCCTGGATTACCGCGAATTGACCAAGCTCAAATCCACCTATGTGGATTCGTTGCCGCTGCAGGTGAATCCGCGTACCGGACGAGTGCACACATCTTACAGCCAGACTGGCTCGGTAACCGGGCGGTTGGCGTCCTCGGACCCTAACCTGCAGAATATTCCCACCCGCACCGAGACCGGCCGCCTGGTGCGCAATGCATTCGTGGCGGGCAACGGAAAATACCTGCTGGCGGTTGACTACTCACAAATCGAGCTGCGTATTGTGGCACACATGGCGGAAGACGAAGCCATGCTGGCTGCCTTCCGCGCCGGGCAGGATATCCATGCAGCCACCGCAGCAGCCATCCAGGGGGTGGATCTGGCGGCGGTCACCAAAGACCAGCGCCGCCGCGCCAAGGCCATCAACTTTGGCTTGATCTACGGCATGAGCTCCTTTGGCCTGAGTCGCGGCACCGATTTGACCCTGGCAGAGGCCGAAAACTTCGTCAAAGCCTACTTCAAGCAATTCCCAGGGGTCAAAAGTTACCTGGATGAGACCCGCCGCCTGGCAGCGCGCCAGGGGTATGTTGAAACGCTTTTGGGCCGGCGGCGCTATTTTCCGAACCTCAAGAATCCGATCAACCAGGCACTGCGGGCACGCGAGGAACGTGAAGCGATCAACGCCCCGGTGCAGGGTACCGCTGCTGACATTATGAAAATTGCCATGGTGCGGCTGCCTGCCGCGCTGGAAAAGGCCAGGTTGACGGCACGAATGTTGCTCCAGGTACATGACGAGCTGGTGCTCGAAGTGCCGGCTGCAGAACGCACCAAAACCATTCAGGTGGTGACCGAAGTGATGGAAAATGCTTACCCGCTTTCCATCCCGCTGCTCACCGAAGCCCGCTGGGGTCACAACTGGGGCAATCTGGAAGTTGTTCGCGATTAAATCAATCAATACAACCGTGAACTTTGCGGATTTGTTATCGGAATATCCTGTAAAATATGCTGCGGATCGAGTAAAGTATAAGTGCGCAGAGACGATTGGGACTGGATTGGAGTGAGCCGTCATGGCGGGTAATCAACAAATCTTCCAGAATGCAATGAACAACGGGAATTCGGCTGCCTGGGACCAGAATTGGGAACTGGCCAGCCGCTATTACATTGCGGCGCTGGAAGAGTTTCCGAACAATCCAACCGCTTTAGTTAACCTGGGCCTGGCGCTTTTTGAACGCCGCGAATTGGATCAGGCGCTGATGGTTTACCGCCGGGCGGCTGTGATTTCGCCGGAAGACCCGGCGCCGCAGGATAAAATGGCGCACATCTATGAGATCATGGGACGGAAAAATGATGCGGTCCGTGCGGCCATGCAAGCCGCAGAATTGTTTCTAAAAGCCCGGGATGTCGAAAAATCAATCGACTGCTGGCAGCGCATCACCGCCATGCACCCGGACAGCTTGACCGCACATACCCGTCTGGCATTGATATTCGAACGCCTTGGCCGTAAGACGGATGCGGTATTCGAATACCTGGCTGCTGCTGGCTTGCTGCAACGGGCAGGCGACCCCAGCAAAGCCACGCAGGTGATTTTGTACGCACTGAATCTGGTGCCTGGCAACACCGATGCGACCCAGGCATTGCGCCAGCTAAAAATTGGGCAAACCATTGCCGTTCCGACCCGCCCGCGCACCGGTCCACTCCCGCCGGCCTCTCCCACCAAAAGCAAGCTGCCGGAAACGGCCGAAGCCAGGAGCGGGCAGCAACTTGACCCGATTGCCGATGCGCTGCAGCGCAGCCTGGTAGAACTGGCGGGCAGCCTTTTCGATCAACCAGATGAGGAAGAACCGGGGTTGACGCAGCCCAAGGCGTCCCTGGAATCCCTGCGCCGCGGTCAAAAAAAGCAGTCCACGGAGGTCAAATCCCGGGCAAATGTTCTCATGCACATCGGGCAGGCGATCGAATTGCAGACCCACGGCCAGGAAGCCCAGGCAGCGGAGGAACTGGAACGCGCCCAGGAGGCTGGTTTTTCAACGCCAGCCTTGTCATTTTCCCTGGGCTTTTTACAGGCCGGGCGTGATGAGGACAAGGCTATTCAGGCTCTGACTTTTGCCGAGCACAGTCCTGAATACGCATTGGCAGCCTTTTTAGTCAAGGGCCGGGTATATTACCGGACGAAGCAATACCGCCAGGCAGCACAGGCCTGTTTACAGGCACTGCGGCTGGCTGACGCTGAAACCGTTCCGGCTGCCCAACAGGCCGAACTGCGTCAGTTGTATGACCCGCTGATCGAAGGACAGTCGCGGGCGAATGATGATGCAGCCATGAAAGCCCTATGCGACAAAGTGTTCACCCAACTAATCCGGCCGGATTGGCGTGAGCTCACGGCCAAAGCGCGCAGCCAATTGCCAGCTGCTGCTCCAGGCCAAATGCCAACCCCGCTATCAGAGCTTTTGCTCGAGATCCGCAGCGTCAATGTGATCGATGCCCTGGTCTATATTCGCACCCTTTCCGACCAGGGCAAAGTGCGCACCGCCCGCGAAGAGGCCTTCCGGGCAATTGGGATGGCACCCACCTACCTGCCGCTTCATGTTCAGATTGGCGATTTACTCCTGCGTGAGGGTCAACAATCTGAGGCGATTAAGAAATTCCTGCTGGTTGCCCGGTTATATACCCTGCGGGGTGAAGCCAGCCAGGCGATTCTCCTGTTGCAGCGCATTTTGAAGATTGCACCAATGGATCTGGAGATCCGAAAACAACTGATCGATCTATTGGTTTCACAACGGCGCATCGATGAGGCGTTGCAGCAGCACCTTGACCTGGCCAAAGCCAATTACCAGCTGACTGATTTGGAAGGCGCAGCCCGTATTTACCAGTCAGCGATGCAGTTGGCGCCGGAATCGACCCGCAGCCGCCACTGGTCATTCCAGATCTTAAACCAGCTGACCGATATCAAAATGCAGCGGCTGGATTGGCGCGCAGCGCTGCAATCTTTGGAGCAAATGCGCAAACTGCAACCGGATGACACAGCCACCCGCGGGCGGATCATCGATTTAAATTTCCGCCTTGGCTATGACGAAAACGCATTGGCGGAGGCCGACCAGTACGTGTCGCTGCTGGAGACCAAGAATCAACCCGCAGCCGCAGCTGGATTCTTGATCGGGCTGGCTGAGGAACACCCGGAGAAGCTGGATTTACGCCGGCGGTTGGTTGACCTTTATCGCCGCGGGCACCGCCTCGCCGAAGCAATCGAGCAGCTGGATGGGCTGGCGGATTCCTATGCCCAGGCAGGATTAAATAGTAAGGCTGCAGATGTCGTGCAGGAAATTATTGCGCTGGATCCTCCTAACAAAGCCGGCTATGAAAAGGTATTGGCCACGCTGAAGGAAATGGGTTAGGGAATCCTAGATTTTGCGCTTCCCCAGGGACGCAACGTACGCCACAAACTGATTTACACCGTCCAGCCTTAATTCCTGGTTCAACATGTCATCATCATAGGCGGCGATGGCGCAGACCCCGCAGTTGAGTCCCCCGGCTGCCAGGTAAAGGTTTTGGCAGACGTGCCCGGCGTCCAGCAGAATATAGCGGTAACCGCGCACCTGGTAGCGCCAGGTCATGCGTTCAATGACCGCCGCCCAGATAAAGGTCACAGCGGAGTTGGCCACCTGCGATTGATCCTCACAGGCGGTGGTGACGCGGGCGTTTATGTCTTGTGCCAGGTCTACCGCAAACAGTGCGTGTTCAATGGCAGCATAACGGTACAGGCCGGGGGGCAGGCCTTCCACCCGATTGATAAGCAGGAAAGTCTCGAAGGCATGCCGTGCGCCAGCTGACGGAACCGTGCGCAGGGTTGCCGGGCGGGCTGAAACGCGGCGCACCCCCTGGGTAGCCCACAACAGCAGTGAGAGTTCCTCCAGCGTCAATGCCTGTTCGGCGTAATTGCGTACCGAGATGCGCTGCTTGATCGCCTGCCACAGGTCGAGCGGCGGCTTTGCCATGACCGCCGGGTCGGGCAGCGGGATCAAGGTCGCGGATGGGTCAACCGGTAATTCGAGCGGAGGCTGGGGTCTTCCCAAATCCTGCGGTGAAATGGCCAGGTATTGATATTTAGTTTTTTCCCAGAAGATACGTCCGTCTAAATCGCTCATTTATCCTCGCCTGAAGATTTATGGATTGCCTCGCGTTTGTTTAGACTGGCGATGCGGCGGCGTAAAACGGCAGCCGCCTTTGCCAGTTCGGGTACTTTCAGCAGCGCCATAATCATCGAATAAATGATGCCACCCAGGGCGACGCCCAGCAGCACCACTAACCAGGATGGCAGCCGGGGGGTGACTGTCAGCAAACCCCATAACCCAAACCCCATCCCCGCGGCGCCGATGGCGGATTGCCCGGCAGCGGACCAGATTGACCGCCCTTCCATTCCATTCAATCGGCGGCGTAGCAGCACGATCAGCACGGCACATTCCAGTGTGGTCGCCAACGAGTTGGCCAGGGCCAGGCCGCCCAATGGCAGCCACCCAACCCGTTCGAAAAGCCCTGGGAAGGTCAGGCTGAAGCCGATGTTGAGCAGCATGGCCACCAAAGTCACGCTGACCGGGGTGCGCGTGTCGTGCATAGCGTAGAAGGCGCGGACGACCACTTCCAACAGTGAGTGACCGACCAGACCAAGCGTGTACCACAACAACGCCCAGGTGACCATTTGCGTCGATTGGACGGTGAAGGCGCCGCCTTCATACAGGCGAATAAGCGGGGTACGCAACAGAATCAATCCCATTGCGGCGGGGACAGCCAGCAGCAGAACGCCGCGCAAGCTGGCCGCCAGGGAGCGCCGCAACTCATCCCATTTGCTCAACGCCGCCTGCGCCGAGAAGGTTGGCATGGCTGCAATGGCAATCGATTGGGCGATGGCAGCTTGAGGCATTAGCATCCACATGAAAGCCAATGCCAGCGCCGATACACTGCCGACAGGAAGACTGATGCCGATGATGATGTTGACGATAAAGTTGATTTGCACGACTGCCACGCCGAGAATACGCGGGCCCATCAGGCGCAGCACTTCGCGCACCTCAGCCAGGCGCAGCCCGAGCATCAAGTGATACTTACCGTGCAAACGCAGCAGGCCGGGCAGCTGTACCAGCAAATGCAGCATGGCGCCTGCCAACGCGCCAATCGCCAGCCGGGTGACGCCCCACCACTCCGGCATAAACATGACGCCAAGAATTTGCCCGATTGAATACATTGCGGGGGCAATGGCGGGCAGCCAGAATTTCTGGTGGGCGTTCAAAATACCCATGACCAGGCCGCTCAACCCAAAAATGACGACTGTAGGAAGCAGAAGTTCCAGCAGCGCAACCGTAAGCTGTTCCTGCCCGGTAGGCTGGTCAGGCGCCAGAACAAACAAGGCGTAATGCACAATTTGCGGCGCGAAAATCCAGCCGAGAACCGCTCCCGTGGTCAAAACCAACAGCAGCAGATTGGCGATGGAAGAAGCCAGCTTCCAGGCTCCCGCACGGTTATCTTTGGTCAGCATCCCGGTAAAGGTTGGGATAAACGCCGAACCGAGCGCCCCACCCGCCATCAGGTTAAATAACAGTTCAGCTACCCGGTTGGCCGCATTGAAGGAGTCCAATTGTTCGCTGGTACCGAACGCCCGGTAGATGATAAAACCGCGCAGCAAACCAAGCAACTGGGTGACGATAAATGCCGCCATCACCGTTCCGGCGGCGCGGGCAATTTGACGGGATGCTGAAGGGGGTGGGGAATCCGTAAGAACGGCGCTGGCTGCCATCCCCATGATTATAATCGCGAAGCGATTACAGGGACGCTACCTTTGCAATCCTTGACCGTTATGGCATAATACCTGCGCATTCGTTGTTAATTAATCAGGAGCTCCCTTTGAAATTTCAAAAGATTTGTGTCCTCGGGCTGGGATATATTGGCCTGCCAACTGCCAGCACCATTGCCACCCGCGGCATTCAGGTTGTCGGTGTAGATATCAACCCAATGGTGATCAACAGCCTGCAAAACGGGCACGTGCATCTGTATGAGCCGGGTCTGCAAGAGCTGGTAGAAGAAGCGTTGGGTTCAGGCAACCTGGTGGTCAGTAGTCAGCCAGAGCCAGCCGATGCCTTCGAAATTGCCGTACCCACCCCGTTTTATGATGATAAACGCGCTGATATGACCTTTGTCTGCAGCGCAGCGGAAGCCATCGTCCCACATTTGCGGCCGGGCAACCTGGTGCTGCTCGAATCCACCTCGCCTCCGCGCACAACGGTCGATCTGGTAGTCCCTATCCTGGAAAAATCGGGGTTGAAAGCCGGCAAAGACTTTTATGTAGCCTATTCTCCCGAGCGGGTGCTGCCAGGCCAAATTCTGCGCGAGCTGGTTGAAAATACCCGTGTGGTAGGCGGCATCACACCGGCTTCGGCACAAGCAGCCAGTGACTTTTATGCCATTTTTGTGAAGGGCGAGATCGTGCAGACTGACGCCACAACTGCAGAGATGGTCAAATTAATGGAAAACACGTACCGCGATGTGAATATCGCGATTGCCAACGAGTTTTCTCGCCTGGCTGACCGTTTTGGCGTGGATGTCTGGGAAGCCATCAGCCTGGCGAACCGCCACCCGCGGGTGAAGATCCTGCGCCCGGGACCGGGGGTGGGCGGGCACTGCATCAGCGTCGATCCGTGGTTTCTGGTCGAAGCCGCGCCTGATCTGGTTAATGTGATTCGCGCCGCCCGGCAGGTCAATGACTCGCAACCGCCGTTCGCAGCCGCATTGGTGCAGCGCGCCCTTGGCAGCCTGAAGGGCAAACGGATTGCCGCACTCGGGCTGGCCTTCAAACCGGATGTGGATGACCTGCGTGAAAGTCCGGCCATCGAGGTGGTGCATCTCCTGCTTAAAGCGGGCGCACAGGTTACCATTTACGAGCCGTTCAAGACCGATTTCACCATTGCCAGCGCCTTGACCGCTGCGACCTTATCTGACGCGGTCGCGGATGTTGACGCAATGGTGCTGCTGGTTGGGCATTCCCAATTGAACGCGCTCGATCCGGCCGAAGTGGCGAAAATATCCAGCGCCAGGGTGGCCGTTGATACGGTCAATGGATGGCAGCCAGCCGCCTGGCAAGCGGCCGGGTTTGATATCTACCGGCTGGGGGTGGGGACTGAGCATGAATCGTAAGCTGCGGGTGATGTCCATTTTTGGGACCCGACCCGAGGCGGTCAAAATGGCGCCGGTGGTCAAGGCGCTGGCAGCCGACCCGCAAATCGAATCCAGTGTGGTGGTTACCGCCCAGCACCGCGAAATGCTCGACCAGGTGTTGGGACTCTTCCAGATAACCCCCGACCTCGATTTGAATTTAATGCGCCCAAACCAAAACCTGGCTGAACTCACGGCCAATATTTTCACCAGCCTTGACCCGGTCTTGCGCCAGATGAAGCCGGATTGGATGCTGGTGCAAGGTGATACCACCACAGTCATGGCAGCCAGCCTGCTGGGCTATTACAACCGCATTCATGTGGGCCACGTAGAAGCCGGCCTGCGCACTGGCGACCGCTGGCATCCGTTTCCCGAGGAAATCAACCGGCGGGTAGCGGGTGTAGCCGCCGATTTGCACCTGGCGCCGACCGAGCACAGCCGCCAAAACCTGCTGCGCGAAGGAGTGCCCGACTGGCGTATCGCAGTCACCGGCAACCCGGTCATCGACGCGCTGAACGAGATATCAAAGCGGCCTGTGCCGCGCGAAATCCAGGCACTGTTGGCCGAGAAAGGCATTCACCCCGGCGGGCGCAGGTTGATCCTGGTCACCGCCCACCGCCGCGAGAATTTTGGCCAGCCGATCGAAGATATTTGCGCTGCGCTGCGGATCCTGTCCGAGAAGTACGCCGGGTCCGTCCATCTGGTTTACCCCGTGCACCTCAACCCGAACATTCAAGAGCCTGTTCATCGTTTGCTGGACGGCGCATCCAACATCACCCTGCTGCCGCCGCTGGAGTACCTGCCCCTCGTCCACCTGGAGCGCAGCGCCTATTTGGTGTTGACCGATTCGGGCGGCATCCAGGAGGAAGCCACCGGGTTAGGCGTGCCTGCGCTGGTTATGCGCCAGACTACCGAGCGCCCGGAGGGGGTCGAGGCCGGGGTGTTGAAGCTGGTCGGTACGCAGACTGAAACCATCGTGCGTGAAACGTCCCGTTTGCTGGACGATGAACAAGCCTACCGGGCCATGGCTCACGCTGCCAACCCCTTTGGTGACGGGCATGCCGCTGAACACATCGTACAAGCCGTGCTCAATTTCCGCGAACAATAAGATGGCAGCGAAAACGGGGAGTATCGCTCTGGTACCGGTGATCAACCGGGTGGCGGGTCCGGGCTCATTCCAGCTGAAACTGAAAGCAGCCCTGGAACGCCGCGGCTACCGGGTGCATCATGACCCGGCTCAGGCAGACACGCAGGCCATCTTGATTATTGCCGGCACCCGCCGCCTGGGCGAGATTTTGGCAGCCAAACGGCGCGGAGTGCGCATTGTCCAGCGATTGAACGGGATCAACTGGGTGCACCGCCGCAAATATTTGGGGCTGCGGCACTGGCTGAGGGCTGAAATGGGCAACCTGCTACTGGCCTACACCCGCCGCTTTGTCGCTGACCATGTAGTTTATCAGAGCAATTTTACGCGCGACTGGTGGCACAATTGGTACGGCTCGAATAAGGCTCCGTATACCGTCATCCATAACGCAGTGGATCTGCAAGCCTATTCGCCTGCCGGTCCTGAAACGCCGCCGGAGGACCACATCCGCGTCCAGGTAGTGGAAGGTCACTTGAACTGGGATAATGGTCCAGCGTTGGAAAATGCACACCGCTACGCCCGGGCGCTGGAGCAGGCTGCCGGACGGCGGGTGGAACTGGTTATCGCAGCCGATGTGCTGCCGGCGCTGCGTGAATCGGTTCACCAACGCGTGCCGGGAGGCTGGGTCGAATATGCAGGCGTGATCGCGCGAGAGCAAATCCCGTTTATGAGCCGCCAGGCGCATCTGCAATATTCAGCGGAAGTTAATCCGTCCTGCCCCAATTCCGTGATTGAGGCTCTGGCGTGCGGGCTGCCGGTGGTTGGATTTGACAGCGGTTCGTTGACCGAGCTGGTGCAAGGCGATGCGGGCAGGGTAGTGCCTTATGGTGGTGATCCATGGAAGCTGGATTTACCGGATTATGAATCTCTGGCACAGGCTTCAGTGCCGTTGCTTGCCAACCTCGAGCACTACCGGCAGGCAGCACGGGCGTTAGCAGAGACCAAGTTTGACCTGGAAACCATGGCAGATGCTTATTTGCAGACCTTGATATACTGCAATTGACCTGCAACGAATAATTAAGACTAATCTAATCTTATTTAGTATAATTGAATACACTGGAAAGGTGTGCCGGTATATTTTATGATTTTCCGGTATGCTAACCCGTATTATTCATCATCCCATGTTCCTTACTAGGAGGTTGTGTGTCTACCCAAGGCCGTTCGAAAGATTTGCATTTTTCAGATCCACCAGCTGCAACTAGCTTATTTGGCAGCCCTAAATGGTCATGGCTGTGGC
>CALMGN010000213.1 GCA_937863605.1 uncultured Anaerolineaceae bacterium | reverse complement strand
GGCTTACAATCACTGCAACAATTGAATGAGTACTTGTTGGGTGCCTTTTACCCCGGAAGGTAAGGCTTGAAGGCGAAACCGGTGCAAGTCCGGTGCTGTCGCGCAACTGTAATGAGGAAATACCTCTAAGCCAGGTCGCCCGCCCCGCAGGTGTTCACCACGCTCTCGCAGAAAGGAGGTGGGGACTTTGGACTGGCAACAGCCAAACGGCATTTCTCACCTCTCTCGCCTTCAAGGCAGGGAGGTTTTGTTGTCAGTACCCGGTTGACAGGCAGTATTTTGCTGGTTGTTTGCACGTCGCAAGAGAAAGACCTATCCAATCCACTTATTGATCGAGGTATATCTTGAACCGTTTTTCAAAGCTATTGATCGTCATCGCGCTGCTGGTTAGCCTGCTGGCAGCTTGCGCACCGGCTGCTCTTTCGCCCACTGCGGCCCCTATCGTTTTGACCGACGGCCTGGGCCGCGAAGTCACCCTGGCAGCCCCAGCCAGGCAGGTCGTTTCACTGGCGCCGTCCAATACTGAAATCCTGTTCGCAGTTGGCGCGGGCAGCCAGGTGGTTGGCCGGGATGAGTTCACCAACTATCCCGAAGCAGCCGTCGCACTGCCCAGCGTGGGCGGGTCGATGGGCGACTACAATTTTGAGCAAATCGTCAACCTCAAGCCGGACCTGGTTCTGGCGGCGGAAATCAACACGCCCGAGCAGGTAAAAGCCCTGGAAGATCTTGGGGTGACCGTCTATTATCTCTCAAACCCGACGAATATCGAGGGGATGTATGCCAACCTGATCACCGTCGGGAAGCTGACCGGGAAGGAACCCGAAGCTACCGCGCTGGTGGACAGTTTAAAGCAGCGGGTTGCCGCAGTCGAGGACAAAATCTCTCGGGTTACCACCAGGCCAAAAGTTTTCTATGAACTGGACGGTTCGGAGGCTGCCAAACCCTGGACTGCTGGCGCCGGCACTTTCATCGATATGTTGATCACCATGGCAGGCGGTGAAAACGTAGCTGCCTCCCTGGCGGGATCATGGGGCCAGTTCAGCCAGGAAGCGCTGCTGGTTGCCAACCCGGACTTTATCCTGCTGGGCGATTCCGCCTACGGCACCACCGCCGAGCAGGTAGCTGCACGCACCGGCTGGGAAACCATCCAGGCGGTAAAGGCCGGGCAGGTGCTGCCGTTTAATGATGACACCGTCAGCCGGCCAGGTCCGCGTCTGGTGGATGCCCTGGAAGAACTGGTACGCATCCTACACCCGGAACTGAAGTAACAAGTGGAAAAGAAGCACACTGCCCGCCCTTACTGGATCGCTTTGTTATTGCTGGCGGCTGCCATGCTGCTCAGCATCCTGGTGGGTAGTGTGCCGATTTCCTTTGCAGCCTTCACTGAGGCACTGCGGTCGGGGACAGAAACCACCGCCGGGACGATCCTGTTCTCCCTGCGCTTGCCGCGCACCATCCTGATCGCCATGACCGGGGCAGCGCTGGCAGGCAGCGGCACGGCCTATCAGGGCTTGTTCCGCAATCCGCTAGCCGACCCGTATCTGATCGGTGTGGCTTCAGGTGCGGGATTGGGGGCGGTAGCTGCCATGAGCCTGCGCTGGCCTTACACCACCCTGGGTCTGATGGCCGTTCCGCTTGCAGCTTTCGCCAGCGGGCTTTTGACGGTGGCGGTTGTATACGCACTGGCGAAGGTCGGCCGTGCAGTCCCAGCCTCCAACTTGATTCTGGCGGGGGTGGCGGTCAGTTCGTTTGCCACCGCCTTGACATCTTTCCTGATGCTGCGCTCCAGCGGCGAGCTGCGCCGCGCGCTCGCCTGGCTGTTAGGCGGAGCCACCATGAGCGGCTGGCAGCCAGTTCTGGCACTGCTGCCGTACTGGGTGGTTGGGTTAGGCATTCTGTTGACGCTGGGGCACGCGCTGAATGTGCTTCAGTTTGGGGACGAACAGGCGCAGCAGCTTGGTTTGCCCGTCACGCGCGTGCGGCGGTTGATTATCGTTGCAGCTTCACTCACCACTGCGGCAGCAGTATCGTTTGCCGGCATTATTGGCTTTGTCGGGTTGATTATCCCGCACATTCTACGGCTGCTGACCGGCCCGGATTACCGGCGTCTGTTGCCGCTATCATTAGTTGGCGGGGCCGTGCTGCTGCTGGCGGCAGACGTGCTGGCGCGGGTGTTGCTGGCACCGCAGGAACTGCCGGTTGGCATCGTCACCGCTCTGGCAGGCGCGCCGTTTTTCCTATGGGTGCTGCGCCGCAGCCGCCAGGCAAATTTTTGGAGCTGAGATGCTGGAAGTTCATGACCTGAGTGCTGCATACAGCGGAAAACATGTGCTAAAGGACCTCAACTTCAGCCTCCAGGCAGGTGAAATGCTGGCTGTCATTGGACCAAATGGGGCTGGCAAATCGACTCTGGTTCGGGTATTAAGCGGTATTTTAACACCGCAAAGCGGACAGGTGCTATTTAACGGAAAAGACCTGGTCAGACTGACACCGGTGGAACGCGCGCACCTGATCGCGGTTGTGCCGCAGGCTCGCAGTATTCCCCCGGCCTACACGGCCTGGCAGGTAGTGATGCTGGGCCGCACGCCTTACCTCAACTGGTTTGGGCAAACTTCAGCGCAGGATGATGAACTGGTTCACCTGGCGATGGAACGCACCAGCACGCTTGACCTGGCGCTGCGGCTGGTCGGTGAACTGTCCGGGGGCGAGCTGCAGCGGGTATTGTTGGCGCGGGCGTTGGTGCAAACCACCCCGGTGCTGCTGCTGGACGAGCCGACCACGCACCTCGATCTGCAGTATCAGATCAGCTTGCTCAAACAGGTGCAGGACCTGATTCACCGGCCCGCCGGTTGGGCGCTGGCCAACGGCCACGGCGCGCCGGGCGCACTGGTGGTGCTGCACGACCTGAACCTGGTGGCCCGTTTTGCTGACCGGGTGCTGCTGCTGGTGCAAGGTCAGCTGCGCGCGCTGGGCACGGTCAGTGAGGTGCTACAGCCCGGGCTGCTCAGTGAGGCTTTTGGGATTGCGTTGGATGTCGTGCAAAACCCGATAGGGCCGCACCCGCTGGTGGTGGCGCGTTAGATTGGGCTCGTGGAAAAACCAGGCAGAATGGTCTATACTTGCCTGGTCAGGTACCCCAAACCATGCAGATTAACCTATATGCCACTTTCCGCTTGATCGCCGGTCAACGCTCGCTGGAGATCGACCTGCCGCCCGGTACACCTGCCCGCCAGGCGGTAACCGCCGTGATTGAGCAGGCGCCGGATTTACAATCGCACTGGGTAAATGCGCAGGGGGAAATCCATGCTCACGTGCACGGCTTTATTAACGGGCACGAGATCTCAACCCTTGAACACGGCTGGGAAACAGCGCTTCAGCCGGATGACGTCCTCGATTTTATCCCGCCGGTAGCCGGCGGCTAAAAGAATAGGCTACAAATTAAACGACTGTCGTATGAACATCAAAGGTCGGCGGCTGCTCCATAGCCTTTTTTACAGCACATTGCTCCGCTGAACGGACCAGGGCCGGATAGTATTTTTCAGGGAAAGTGGGCGGTACCTGAATCTCCAGCTCCACATTTTCCACCATGCCGTTCATGCTGTTGGTGTGGATGCGCTGAACGATGCGGATGCCATCGGTTGGTAGGCCGCGGTTGCGGCAGAAACCGAGCACGTAAATGCCGGCACAGGTTCCCATCGATGCTAAGAAGGTTAAAAATGGGGTTGGCGCAGAACCTTCACCACCGCCTATCGGGGGTTGGTCAGTCTTGACTGTATAGGGTCCAAAATGGGCGTCCACTCGGGCGCCGCCGGGAAAATCAACAACCATTTCCATTATGGCATGCTCTCCATCTTCATCAAATTATAGGTACATTCCCTTAGATGGCAGCCGGCCTAAAAGGTTGCAGATTTATCTGATAGCTGAGAGCGGCTGGTTCAGCGGCTGGCGTACCAAAAGTAGCGCCAATACAGGTATATAGCGATGGCATAAAGAACAATCGTAGCGGCAAAAGCCGGGCCAAAGCCGTAATTGACCTGAATCCAGCCGCTGACCTGCGGGCTGAACGCCCAGCCAACATTATTGGCCATGCTCACCAGGCTGGCGACCGTTGCGCGGGCCGAAGGATTGACCTTTTCCATGACAAAGGTCTGGTACACCGGGCCGCTCATGTTCATCAGGGTTAGCCGCACATAATAAGCGGCTGCACTGAAGAAATAGACCGGTGAAAAGCCCATCAGGAACAGGAACGGGATGGACAAAGCCTGGGTGACCACCACCACCTGGATCTTGCCAAACCGGTCTGCCAGCGGCGGCGCCAGCAGCAAACCGATTCCCATGGCCAGCGAACCCCAGGCGAACATCGACCCGATGACCGGGTCAGGCAGGTGGTATACCTGGCGATAGAAGACGTTCATGAAGGGCATAATTAACCCGGCACCGAGTGAAACAATCAACATCGGCAGGATCAACCGCCCGAGCAGCTGCGTGTTTTTGACAAAGAAACTGATAGGCGCAAACATCGAGCGCTGCGTGCCGGTTAACTGGCTCGGGCGCAGGAAGAGCAGTGGGAGGATACCGCCCGAGGCGGCGATGGCGATCACCCCCAACGACCAGCCGTAAGCCAGCGGGCTGGTAGGGGTGCCGCCCTGCAAGCCAGCCATCCAGGTGGGCAGGTAGCCGCCAATCCAGTTGCCAATAAAACCCGAGGCCATCGTCAGGCCGGAAGCGAAGCTAAACAGGTAAGTACGCTCTTTTTCACCGCTGTTTTCCATCAGGAACGGGCCCATGGCCACGCCATTGAGGGCCTGCCCGAGCCCAAGTACCGCACTCATGGCGATAAAAACGCCGGAGGACGGAAACAGCACCATAAAGGCAATGGCCACGATCACGGACATGCCGCCGATGATCATCGCCCGTTTTTGGCCCAGTATATCTACCAGGTAACCCATGGGCAGAGCAGCGATCAGGGCTGTCAGGCTGCTGGTGGTAATTAGCGTACCTAGAAGCGCCTCATCATAGCCCAGGCTGAGGATATAAAAATTAAACAGGAGACGGTAAACCCCCAGAGCGGCGCCGGTGAGAACGACGCTCAACAGGTAAAGGCGGGCATTGGGGTGAAAAGCGCTGATACGGTCAGCATAAATTGCTAAGGCCTTTTTGACCCTTGGATAAAGCTGCGGTGTTTTCAAACTATCTTCCTGAAGCGCTGCATTTGAATAGGATAACTGTTGAACTATTTTCTTGAAACAGATTTCACTTATTGTAAATGAGGTGCCCGAGGATGAATACCCGGCAGTGTCATATTTTGAGAACGAATATGTCACATCGCGGGATTAATATCCGCCAAAAAATTGGACAATGCTACTCACGTAAATAATGATATTTGCCACTACAAAGCGAGGGAGGGTATTAGTAATATTATTGCAATGTTTGCGCAAGATTCGCAGGATATTGCTATATTTCAGGGCTTTACCGCGCACCAGTTGGAATTACTGGACACGGCTTTTGAGGCTTGTTTTCTGTTACGTGACATGCATGTGTTCGAACAGGGGCAAATCGCCGATTACCTGTACATTTTGACCTCTGGTAAGGTTATAATTCGGTATAAGCCCTATGATGGTCCGCCGCTGACCGTGGCGACGATTGGCCCGGGGGGCGTGTTTGGCTGGTCGGTAGCACTTGGCAGATCAGCTTATTCATCCGGGGCGCTGGCAGTCGAGGACAGCCAATGTTACCGCATCAGCAAAGCCCGGCTAAGCGAACTTTGCGAGGATTATCCCGATACCAGTGGGGTGCTGTTGAAGCGGTTGGCCAGTTTGGTCAACCACGAGACAAATCCCACTTACACGGAAATTCTCAAGATCCTGAAGACCGGAATAAAACCGGACGAATTAGGCGACCAGAGGAGCCTAAAAAATGGCAGATGAAACCCCCAAATACAGTATCAATGACCAACTGCGCGGATTGGTTGAGCAGTTGAGCGCTTATATCGAGACCTACCACGGCGGTGAAGTTGATTTCGTGGATTTTGACGGGAAAGTAGTGACCGTGAAACTGGGCGGCGCATGTTTGGGCTGCCCGCTGTCGCCGGTGACCGTAAAGGGGTGGGTCGAGGGTACGGTCAAGCAGTTTTTCCCTGAAGTGGAAGGCGTCCAAACTGTCGAGTAAGTCGAAATTCGAGAAACACAAAGGCCGGAGGTTTCTCCGGCCTTTGATTTATTAACACGATCCTGCTCATCCTTATTTTTAGCTACTAAGCACCAAATTATTCTGTGCCAGGTAATCGCACTTTTCATTCCAGCAGGACTTCGATGTGCTCACTGTCTTCGTCATTATAGACATCCAACACCTGTCCAAACTCACCGGCCTGGATGGCGTCAAGAATTTCGCCCATTTGCTCCTGCCCCAGTTCCGGTGAAAAACGCGCACCTATTTTGACTCCGGCATTCAGCACGGTGACCGGCAGGCGCACATTGACCCGCGTTTTGCCGCTGGCAGTGTCCGTGATACGTACCCTCAGCCAGCGCGGCTTACCCGGTGAAAATGGGATCAGCGCTGTCGGTACTGCCGGGATAGGAAAGGATGGTTGTGGCGGACGGCTTTTGTCCAACGTCTCGAGCAGGCGCATCCCTTCCTGCGGGGTAATTTTTCCCTGCTGGATCAGGTTGAGGATCTTGAGCCGCTCTTCCGAGGTGACCGCCATTCCAGCCTTTCTTGATTCTTGACCTGAATTCTTGTATCTTTATTGTACCTGCAAAATTTAGTGATGCGCGAGGGTATGCTTTACCGGTTTGACCAGCTTGCCCGCTTGAAACGACGAACAGGAGGTTTGGTATGCACAATCTGTGGCAGTTATTCCTGTTGTTTGTAAAAGTCAACCTTTTGACCACCTCTGGCCCGGCTTCGGTCGGGCTGCTGTACAAAGAAGCGGTCGGAACACTGATGGACGAGTCTCAATTTGTCGAGGCGGTCGGATTTTCGAGCGTATTGCCGGGGAGTGATGCGCTGCAGTTGGCGATGTTTGTCGGTTATTCAGCCGGCGGGATTCCCGGAGCGCTGGCGGCGCTAATGGGTTCGATCCTGCCGCCAACCATAATTATGCTGCTGATCGTCACAGCGCTCAAGTTTGTCAGCGGCGAGGCGTGGGTCGGCAACTTTGTGCGCGGTTTGACCCCGGCAGTGGCGGTGTTGATGATCATGGTGGCAGTAAAAATCTTCCGTGGGGAGAGCGGGACGCCGATCGGTCTTTTTACCGTTCTGATTGGGGTGGGCAGTCTGGCAGCCTATATGCTAAAAGCACCCGCACCCCTGGTCCTGCTGGCGGCTGGAATTCTGGGGATCATTTTCTTACGATGAACACGCAACCGGAAGTCATCCTCTGCTTGCAGGCGGGTTTACCGGAATACCCGGATGTTGAATACGGGGTAAACATTGCCGGGCTGCTGCATGCGCCGATTAAATTTTTATGCATGCGCGGGCGCGGCACGAAAGCCACCCTGGAGCAAGCCGTTCAACAAGGTTCAGAAAAACTGCAGGCGGCTGGTTTGCCATTTGAAGTGGAGTGGGCCAAGGGCTCGGTGGCTGAAGCCATTGAGATTGCTGTGCGCGATCATCCGCAGGCGCTGGCAATCTTTAGCGACCGTAACCGGCCGGTGTGGCGGCGCAAACTGCGCATTGGACGGCTGCGCCACTTGATGGCTGAGGTAAGCAACCCGCTGCTGCGTGTGCGTGATACCTGTTGGCCATTAACCGAAATTATGGTGTGCAGCGGGGGCATGGCTTATACCATTCGCCTGGAGAAAATGGCCATCCGGCTTGCCAAGGCCTCCGGGGCGCGGGTAACGCTGTTGCACGTGGTGGAGCCAGTGACGTTGGATTATTCACTGGCGCGCGAGATGCATGATCACTGGTCTCAGCTGATCGAGACCCACACACCCCAGGCGCGGCATTTTATCCAGGTGGTGGCAGCAGCCAAAGAAGCCGGGGTGGAGGCGCGTCTGCTGGTACGCCACGGGCAGGTGGTGCAGGAGATTATCCACGAAATGCGCAGCGGCGATTACGATATGGTGGGATTAGGATCGGCTTACAGTTCGCACTCATTGCGCGGCCTGTACCGGCCGGACGTCACCGCACTGGTCTCAGCCGCGGTGGATTGCCCGATTCTGACCATGCGCGGCAAGCCTGCCGACACCTTCGAGGAAGAATTCTAGATGTGCCCGGCGGTTGCTTCCCACTTGCGCACTGCTGATTGAATCAGCGCTTTGATCTCCGGGTCCGGCACGCTCTCGATGCCAATATATTTTTGCGCGCCGACCCAGACCACCACGCCGTTCGTAAATTCTTCGCTCAGGTGGATGTTCTGCCCGGCGTAGATGGTGTCCGGCAGGATTTCCTGCAACACTTCGTCGATCTGGCCGACCATGGTGCGGGCGCGCGGTTTTTCTACAGGGATCGATACGGGCATAACCGGGATAGGCTCAACCTTTGGCAATTCCGCTTCGTTTTCAGGTTGATTGGCTGATAATTCGACCTCTGGAACCATAGGAGTTGGCTCATCTGCCGCGCTGGGGTTGGTAAAGGAGGACTCCAGTTCACCGACCGGTTCGATTGCGGCTGACACAAATTCGGGGGCAGTTGTGTCCGGTAGTTGTTCTGCCGAATTGTCCAGCTGGGCGGGGAGGGGTTCAGGCGCACCAACCGTTTTGGCCGGAGCGGTTTCAACAACTGGAGCAGGAAGGGTTGGAAGTGGTTCAATCGCAGGCGCTAACGGTACAGGCATCCCGAGCCAGGTCTGCCAGTTTTGCGCCGCTTCCTGCAGACTGCGCAATTGTTCCTCAGGGATTGAATTGCGGTTGAGATACACTTTGCCCTTGATGTCGGTGATTAGTTTGCCGCTGCGGGTTTCACGGTAAAGGGCTGCGATACTTTCGAAACGCGTTTCGGGCAGGACCGGCATTTCTGGAATGATCAATTCCTCCATAGCCTTGCTGCCTTGGTCGCTATCATCTCTGCGGCGGCGGCGGTCGCTCACCAGGCTCATGATCAAAATTCCTGCCAGAAATCCGACAGCTACGAAAATAAGGGCTGGAATGAGTAGATTGGTGGGTGTGGACATTTCAACCTCACTTGGTTAATGGGGACGGTTGGCAGATCGGGCAAAAATGGGTACCGCGCTGCCCGACAACAATTCTTTCGATCGGCGTACCGCAAACCGGGCAAGGCTGACTGCTGCGCCCGTACGCCCGGAAATGGTTTTGAAAATCGCCGCCGCGGTACACCCAGTCGATACTGGCGCCGTTGCGGCGGATGCCTTCCTGTAATACACTGCGGATCGACAACCAGAGGTGTTCGACCTCCAAAACGGTGAGCGTTGCGGCCGGAGTCAGCGGGTGGATCTTTGCCAGGTGCAGGGCCTCATCGGTATAAATATTGCCCAGCCCGGCAATGACAGTCTGATCCAACAGCAGCGGTTTGATGGCGCGCTGCCGGCCTTTCAACCGGCTTGCCAGATCAACTGCGGTGAAGGCCGAATCGAGCGGTTCTGGTCCAAGCCTCGACAAGATCTCATTCGGGTTGGTTACCAGCCAGGCGCGCCCGAATTTGCGCGGGTCGTTGAGTACCAACCGCATGCCATCGTCAAAAAATAACAGCAGCCGGTCGTGCGCGGCAGGCGGGCGGGGTGTGCCTTCATTCGTTAAAACCGGTTCAACCCGCAGGTCGCCGCTCATGCGCAGGTGAACCAGCAGGGTATCCTCTGTGAGGGACAGCTGAATAAATTTACCGCGCCGGGAGGCCTCCACCAGTGTTTGACCGTGCAGCCGCTGTGAAAACTGGTCCGCTGCGGGGGTTGCCAGTGAGCGCTCCCAGAGCACTTGCCCGCCGGACAGAACACGTCCTACTACCGGCGGACCTTCACGGCCTCCGACTTTCAAAGCGCGGACAATGGTCTCGACTTCGGGTAGTTCAGGCATAGGCCTACAAGCTAATCAGGTTTCAGATTATTCGTTGAACAATTCGCCTACGCTGCGGCCTTCATTGGCACGGTGAATAACCTCGGCTAGCAGCTGTGAGACGGTAAGCACCTTCAACCGGTCGCCAAACAGAGCGGCTTTTTCGGCTGGGATAGGGATCGTGTCGGTGGTGACATATTGGGTGACTGGCAGACCGGCCAGGATGGGAGCTGCATCAGCGGAAAGCACTGAATGGACAAAGGACATATACACGTTGCGGGCGCCGCTTTGTTTGAGCAGGTTTACCGCGTTGATCATCGACCCGCCGGTGTCGACCTCGTCGTCCACCAGGATCACGTCGCGGTCGAAAATATCGCCAATCAGCGTCAGCGCTTCGGCTTTGGAGTTGTTTGCCAGGCGGCGTTTTTCAATGAAAGCCAGCGGCAGCTGCAACGTAGCAGCGTAATTGCGGGCCTTTTTGGCAAAACCAAGGTCAGCGGTGACCACCACGGGGGAATGCAGGTTTGGCAGGAGGGATTTGAAATAATCGGTGAGGATGTAGAATGCCGTGAGAACGTCGCCTGGGATGGAGAAGAAACCCTGGATTTGACCAGCGTGAAGGTCCATGGTCACGTAGCGGTCAGCGCCGGCAACCTCGATCATGTCCGCGACCAGACGGGCGGTGATGGGGACGCGTGGCTGATCCTTTTTATCGGACCGGGCGTAGCACAGATACGGCACCACTGCAGTGATGCGCGCTGCCGAGTCCAGCCGCAGGGTCTGGATCATGATTAGCAACTCCATCAAGTTACGGTGGACCGGCGCCGGCGTGGTCTGGATGACGTAGCAATCCTGGCCGCGTACGCTGCCGTGCAGTTTGACAAATAAATTGTCATTCGGAAATGTGATGACGTCACGGCCGCACAGCGGCAAACCCAAGTAAGTGGCAATCTTTTGCGCCAGATCCGGGCAGGCCGTCCCCGCGTACAGCCGAATTTCACCGTATTTCATCCCATCAGGACGCAAATGATTGTGAATGGGCATTTTTCTAATCCTTTGAACAACTTCTGCAGGTGGCCCCTGTGGATGCCGGGGAAAAGCATGACCCAAGATCAATTTTACCGGTTTTGTGATAATCCTGGGTCATAAGCAGGGGTCAGTTTACGGATTCAAGCGGTTGGGGCCGCGGAAGAGGAAGACTGCCTCGCGGATGTTAGGCAGGTTGAGCATCATCATGAGCAGCCGCGAAAGCCCCATGCCAAAACCGCCGTGCGGCGGGCAGCCGTAACGGAAGAAATCCAGGTAGAACTGGATCGATTCCAAACTGAGGCCTTTCTCAAGCGCCTGTTTGGCTAAAACGTCATAACGGTGCTCGCGCTGGGCGCCGGTGACGATCTCGGTGCCATTGGCAATCAGATCAAAGCTCTTGGTCACTTCCGGGCGGTCAGCATAGCGCATATGGTAGAAGGGGCGAACCGTGATAGGCCAATCGGTCAAATAGAAAAAGTCGTGATTGTAATTTTGCTTCACCCAGTTATACAGGGTGCGCTCGCCGCCGGGGTCAATGTCCCCCTTCTTTTCTGCGGGCAGCTGGTATCCCTCTTCCTTGAGGATTTCCAGGGCGCGGGACATGGGAATGCGCGGGAAGGGCGTGGTGGGTACCACCAGGTCGACGCCAAACAGCTCTTTGATCTGCTCGCCGTGAACATCCTTGACGCGGCTGTAAACATGCGCCAGCATGTTCTCCAGGAAGACCATGACGTCCTCATGCGAATCGATGTAGGAGATTTCCATGTCGATGCCGGTGAATTCCGTCATGTGGCGCGAGGTGAAGGAGGGATCGGCGCGGAAGACCGGGCCGATTTCAAAGATGCGCTCAAAACCAGCTGCCATGGCCATTTGCTTGTAGAACTGCGGCGACTGCGCCAGGTAGGCTTTAGTCTCGAAGTACTGTACCTCGAACAGCTCTGCGCCGCTTTCGCTCGGCGAGCCCATCAGCTTGGGCGAATGGACTTCGATGAAATTATGTTGGTGCCAGTATTCGCGGAAAGCCTGTTCAGCGGTGGTTTGCACTTGAAAAATCGCGGTTACCTGCGGGCGGCGCATATCCAGATAGCGCCAGTCGAGGCGGTAATCGATGGAGGGGATCGTCTCGGCAAATGGATCGAGCGGTAGAGGGGAGTCGGCAGTGCCTTCCACCTGCAGTGTTTCCAACTGCACTTCCAATCCGCCCAGTTTGACGACCGGATTGTCAACCACTGTTCCAGTCACAGTCACTACCGTCTCAGCGCCAAGTGCGGAAATTTGCTCGGCTAATGCGGCATCGTTGCCTTTCCAGTAAGCCGCCTGTACCAATCCGGTCAGATCCCGGATAATCAGGAACTGCATTTTCTTCTGGTCGCGCAGGGTCTGCAAGAACCCCTGAATTTGAACTTTCTCTCCGATGTGGCTGCGTAAGTCTCCAATAAAAGTGCGTTGCATGGTCTTCTTCTCCTGGGTGTGGGTTTTTAGGCGAAAACGGCGTGGTTTCGGGTGCGTTTTACAATCTGGCTGGGCGGTCAGCCGCTATGAGGTTCGGGTAAGGGATGGGTCAATTGTATGGCAGCCTGGTAGGGTGAAATCTGGCGGGCTTCGATCATGGACAGGGTTGCTTGAAGCAGTTCCGGCGACACGCTGTCCTGCCAGCGGGCTGTTAACTCCAGTTGAACCAATTGTTCCAATTCGGATTGCAAGCGGATGCGGTCGCGCAGCTGCCAGGCGCCGGTCTCGTGCAGGTAGGCAGCGTGGCGGTAAATGGCATCCACCAATTCCCCGATGCCTTCGGACTTGGTGGCGATCGTTTGCAGCACCGGCGGAATCCATAACACGGCAGTACTGCCGGCAGCGGCGCGGTGGTGGGTGGGATGTCCGAGTTCCAGCATGGCGCGCAAGGCGCGGACGGTGCTGTCCACACCCGGATGATCGGCTTTGTTGATCACCAGAATGTCGGCGATCTCCAAAATACCCGCTTTGATGGCCTGAATGTCGTCACCCATGCCGGGCGCCTCGATCACCAGGGTGGTGTGTGCCAGGCGGGCAATGTCCACCTCGGATTGGCCAGCACCGACCGTTTCGACCAGCACAATGTCAAACCCGGCAGCGTCCAATGCCTGAACGACCCCAGTGGTGGCGCGTGACAGGCCGCCGAGCGCTCCTCGCGAGGCCATGGAGCGAATGAAAATGCCGGGGTCACCAGCTAAATCTCGCATGCGCACCCGGTCTCCCAGCACGGCTCCGCCGGTGAAGGGCGAGGTGGGGTCGACAGCTACAATGGCTACGCTGCGCGCGGGTTTGCCGTCGGTGGGATTGCGCAGCGCCAGGGCGATCTGGTTGACCAGTGAGGACTTGCCTGAACCCGGCGAGCCGGTGACGCCAATCAAGTGAGCGCGTCCGGTGTGCGTAAATAACTGGTCGAGGGCTGCCCGTCCTTCAGGCGCATCGTTTTCGACCAGGGTTAACAAGCGGGCGAGCGGCAGGCGCTTGCCCGCTAACACACTCTCAACCAGGTCTTGTTTGCCGGTCACTAATAGGCTTTCAGGCTTGCTCTGGATGCAGGACGGCGCGGGTAATTTCCTCCACCACCTGGGTGGTAGGGGTGCCGGGACCGTAAACTGCCGTGACGCCGGCTGCAATAAGGCCGGGGACGTCATTTTCGGGGATGATACCGCCGACGAACACGCGGACCCCGTCCTGTCCATTGGCGCGGAGCAGGTCCAGGACCCGCGGGACCAGTACCATGTGGGCGCCTGACAAAATGGATATGCCGACTGCGTCAACATCTTCCTGCAGGGCGGCTTCTGCGATCATCTCCGGCGTCTGGCGCAGACCGGTATAAATGACCTCCATCCCAGCGTCGCGCAGGGCGCGTGCGATGACTTTGGCGCCGCGGTCGTGCCCGTCCAAACCTGGCTTGGCGATCAGAACCCGTATCTTTCGCTCTGTCATGCGGTGCTCCAAAAAAATGGGGGTAGTGTATCTGAATTATACCGCGTCTAAGGGTGAGCCGTTGAGCGGGCAAATGTCATGTATCTGGCAGGAAAATGACCCGTCCTGGGTGGATCTTTTTAACAGAGGGCCGTGCGGTGTTCTGATCCATCCGAGGGTGGTGCAGGCGTGATTAATAGCGTATAGATATAAATTGCTCCTTGTAATTTCATCAGAAGATTGTATAATGACATTCATGAGGAGTACTATACGCATTATTTGTTCCATTTTCATTGTGATATTGCTGGGCGGGGTCGCTATTCCGGGGTATACCCAAACCACCGGAACGGGTGAAGACTTTGGCACCGGTCATATCGTGCGCGGCGCATTCCTTGAACAGTACGCCAGCGTTCGCAGCCCGCTGGATATTTACGGCCTGCCAATTACTGGCGAATTTGAAGGCATGTCCGCGTTTGGCATTACTACCGTACAGTACTTCAACAAATCTCGTTTTGACCTGGTGAAAGACCTGGAAGGCAATGATAAAGTGGTTGTTGCCAACCTGGGCGAGTTGATGTACCCCGGCCCAGGGCCGCTGGCACCAGTATCTTCTGACGGTCCGACTTGCCGTAAATTCACAGTTACCGGGAAAAGCGTATGCTACGCCTTCCTGCAATATTATGATGCCAATGACGGGACGGCTAATTTTGGCGACCCGATCTCTGCCCTTGAGATCCGCGAAGGCCGCTACGTCCAGTATTTCCAGAAGGCACGCATGGAATGGGTGCCCGAACTGAATTCGGACAGCCACGTGATTTTGACTGACCTCGGCAAACGCTACTTTGATTTCGTGGTCGGCGACCCGGACCGGTTGAAACCCGAAGGCAGTTCGATCCCTGGCAAGCCGCGTAAACCCCAGGCTTACGCGTTTGTCGCCAACCCGTTAATCACCGCCGGCAGCCAGCAAACACTGAACGTGGTGGTGGTGGATATGTACCGCCAGCCGGTTGCCAATGCCCAGGTGTGGGTTTTTATGCTCACCCCTGACGGGCGCAGCGATCCATTCCGCGCTCCGGACACCAATGCTGACGGCATCTCCACCCTGCAATTCCCAGTGGGGAACCTTTCACCCACACAGATCGTGGCGTTAGAGGTGAAGGTTACTGCCAACGGCGAAGCGACCACCGCAAAATCCTGGTTCAGGGTCTGGTATTAATATTTTTGGCATCGCGATAACGAAGCAATCTGAGCCGGGTAGCAGCCTGACCGGATGGGGAAATCGAGCTCCGTTTGTCACGATGAAAAACTTCTATGCCTGCTGAAGAGCGGGGATGTTGTTGGCTAGATTGTCGTATTTCGCTCCGAACCTTTAAATAAAAAACAGGGGTGCGCTACGGCACGCCCAATGCCATGCGTGCGACGCCGCTGAAGATATGGCGTTCTGGTAGACTTGGGTGGATTACTTCATGGCTCGGGATGACAAACAAAGGTGCCCCGGTCGCTCCACGGTCACACCGGAACCTTAATATATCTGCCTCGGGAAAAACTTTAAGACCGAATGCGGCGGTCGGCTGGTATGGACATGCTATAATCATTTTAGCCAGACAACGCCCCTGTCCGGTATTTATTTTTTATTGACTGCCTCATGACCTTCGCCCACCTTCATGTTCACACCCAGTACTCGCTGCTTGACGGCTTCTCTAATATTAAGAAGCTGATTCAACGCGTGAAGGATATGAACATGCCGGCGGTTGCCATTACCGACCACGGCACCATGTTTGGGGTGATCGAGTTCTTTAACACCGCCAAAGCTGCTGGCGTCAAACCGATCATCGGGTTGGAAGCCTACATGGCAGCGCGGGGAATGCACGACCGCGACGGCCGTCTGGATAAGACCTCGTCGCATTTACTGCTGCTGGCGGAAAATGATACCGGCTACCGCAACCTGCTCAAAATTGCCAGCGCCGCCCAATTGGACGGTTTCTACTACTTCCCGCGCATTGACCACGACTTTCTGGCGGCTCATGCGGAAGGATTAATCGCCACATCGGGCTGCATGGCTGCTGAAATTCCGCGCACCATTATGGAAAAAGGCCCCGACGCCGTCCGCCAGAAGTTGGATTGGTACTATAACGTTTTCGGGCCGAATAACTTCTTCCTTGAACTCCAACAGCACAACATTCCCGACCTGCAGACGATCAATAAGGCACTGCTAAGTCTTGGTCCGCGTTACCAGGCGCGCTATGTTGCCACAAATGATGTGCACTACATCAATCCGGAAGACTGGCGCTATCAGGATATTTTGCTGGCTATTCAGACTGGTTCGTTGATCAACGAGCCGAACCGCTTCCGCATGTCGGATGATTCCTACTACCTGCGTCCGCCGGATGAAATGGCGCGCATGTTCGCCGAAGTTCCCGAAGCGCTCTCCAACACGGTATTGATCGCAGAACGCGCCAATGTTGACCTTTCGAGCCAGGGATATCACCTGCCGCTGTTCGAGGTCCCGGAAGGTCACACGTCCGAGACCTATCTGCGTCAATTGTGCGAACAAGGCTTGCAGGAGCGCTACGGCGCGCAAGCCGAAAATCCGGAAATCCGCAAACGGCTGGAATATGAGCTTCAGGTCATTCATGAAATGGGTTTCGACGCCTACTTTTTGATCGTTTGGGATTTGTGCCGATATGCGCGCGCCAACGGCATCTGGTACAACGTCCGCGGGTCAGGAAATGGCTCGATGGTGGCTTATATCCTGCATGTCACCTTCGTCGAACCGCTCGGCCACGGATTAATATTTGAGCGCTTTCTCAATCCGGGACGCATCTCGATGCCGGATATCGACCTGGATTTCCAGGATGATATGCGCGCTCGGATGATGGAATACACCGCGCAGAAATACGGCAATGACCGGGTCGCGCAGATTATCACTTTTGGAACAATGGGCGCCCGCGGCGCTATTCGCGATGTCGGACGGGTGATGGATATTCCGCTCAGCGAAGTGGACCGCGTCAGCAAACTGGTGCCGAACATTCCAAGCAAGCCTATGACCATCGCCGAGGCAGTGGAAGCGACGCCGGAATTAAAGAATATTTATAACCAGACGCCGTATTTGAAAGAGCTGATCGACACCGCCGGCCACATGGAAGGCGCGGTGCGCAGCGCCGGAACGCATGCTGCCGGGGTGATTATTACCGACAAACCGATCCTGGAATATATCCCGCTGCACCGTCCAACCAGCGGCTCGGAAGAGTCGCCGATCAAGACGGTCACGCAATTCGAGATGTCGATTATCGAATCGCTCGGCCTGCTCAAAGTTGATTTCCTGGGCCTGTCTACCCTGACGATCATGCAGCGTGCCTGCGACTTGATCGAAGCACGCCACGGGGTGAAGCTGGACCTGAACAACATTCCGATTGATGACCCCGTGACCTTTGAGTTCCTCGGGTCGGGGCATACCGCCGGAGTCTTCCAACTGGAAGGCACGGGCATGACCCGTTATATCATGCAGATGAAGCCAAACAACCTGGCGAATGTCATCGCCATGGTGGCGCTCTACCGGCCTGGGCCGCTGGCTTTCATTCCGCAGTACATCAAACGCATGCACGGCGAGGAAAAGGTCAGCTACCGCACGCCAGCCATGGAGCCGATATTCAAAGAAACCTTTGGCATTCCCATCTACCAGGAACAGCTGATGCGCGCAGCTGTCGAGTTGGGCGGTTATACCCTGCCGGAATCAGATGAACTGCGCAAGGTCATTTCCAAGAAGCAGAAAGACAAGCTAGAAAAGCATCGAAAAAAATTCATTGCCGGCGCGGGCGAAAAAGGCATTGCGAAAGAGATCGCCTCAGCCATTTTTGCTGATTGGGAAGAGTTCGCTAACTACGGGTTTAACAAGTCGCATGCTGCCGATTACGGCGTCATCTCTGTACAGACGGCGTACCTCAAAGCGCATTACGCCGTGGAGTACATGACCGCGCTGCTTTCCGCCTCAAAAAATGAAATCGAAAAAGTAGCTTTTTATGTGGCGGACAGCCGCAGCATGGGCATCGAGGTTTTGCCTCCGGACGTTAACACCAGCCAGTATGACTTCTCGGTTGAAGACCGCGACGGGCAGCCGCCCGCCATCCGCTTCGGGTTGGGGGCGGTCAAGAATGTTGGGCAAGCACCCGTAGATCTCATTCTCGAAGCCCGAAAAGATGGTCTTTTTTCCGATCTGAAGGATCTGGCATTCCGCGCTGATCTGCAAAAGATTGGCAAGCGGTCGCTGGAATGCCTGGTGCGCGTTGGCGCGCTGGACCGTTTTGGCCCGCGCAAAGCGCTGTTGGAGGGTCTTGACCAGTTTATTTCGGTGAGCGCCAGCCATTTCCGCGCACTCAACAGCGGGCAGTTGAGCTTCTTCGGCACCATCGCCGGGGTGGAGGAAGAAATCCGGCTGCCCAACACGCCATCGCTCGATCGGCGCGAGCAGTTGGAATGGGAACGTGAACTGATCGGATTGTACGTCTCGGATCACCCGCTGACTCCGTATATGCCAACCCTGCAGCGTCTGGTGACGCACTTCTCGAGCGCGCTGCCCGATCTGCCGCATAAGGAAAAAGTGACCGTTGCCGGGTTGGTGACGCGCTTCCGCAGCCACCAGACGAAAAAGGGCGACATGATGGGCTTTGTCACTCTGGAGGATCTGCAGGGTGCGGTTGAACTGGTGGTTTTCCCGCGCGCCTGGGCGCAGTTTGCCGGTCTGGTGGTCATGGACCGGGTGCTGCAGGCCGACGGCTCGCTTGACAATGAGTCCGGCGACCCCAAAGTCCTGGTGGACCGGCTAACCGAGGTGTTCATCGATGAGGAGGGGCAATCTCCGGGGCGCGAGGTCGATCCTTATCTGAGCTATTTGCCGGACGAGGAAAATACTCCGCCTGCGGACGAATTGGACTTTGCCGTGGACGACCACACCCCGAAGGTTTCCCGGCAGCCTGGGCAGCCCGTGCAGACCCAACCGTCGGAATGGGATGATATGCCCCCGCCGCCCGAATTTCCAGATGACTGGCACCTGATGAGCGCCGGTGCGTACGATTCGGCTGCAGTTCAACCCGTCCAGGCGGAGAGCAGTGATCGGCAGGCGGCTGCCACCAAAGTGGAAGAGATCCCCCAGCCTGCGCGCCAACCTGCGGCCGAGAAATCGGCTGCTGTCACCGAGCCAGTGACCCGCCCCGTTAACCCGCCGCCGGTGAAGATCTCCGAGCCGCTCGTTCATTACCCCCCGATGAATTACCTGGTGGCTCCGCCGCAAAATGGCGATGGCTCCCCCGGGGAAATCCGCATGGTGAAAGTGATTTTGCGTTCCACCGGTGACAAGCATCGGGACGTGCTGCGCCTACGCCGGGTGCACGGCGTGTTGCGATCCGCACCGGGACGCGATAAATTTGCACTGATGGTTTTTGAAGGCGGCGCCCGCTTCCTGATGGAATTTCCAAACGAGACCACTGGCATTAGTACCGAGCTGCTGCGCACCTTGACGGCCATGGTGGGTGAAGGCAGCGTGCTGGTCGAAACCATCAAACTTCTTTAGAAAAGCTGAGCATACAAATCGATGGCTGAAGGCCGTTCTATTAAAACGGTTGGCTTGTTATCTTCGGGCGGAGATGCGCCGGGGATGAACCCCTGTATTCGGGCGGTCGTGCGGGCTGGACTGGCGCGCGGCATGCAATTGATTGGGATTGAGGACGGTTTCGAAGGCTTGATCCATGGGCGCTTCCACCCGATGGGACCGCGCGATGTTGGGGGAATTCTGCAGCGCGGCGGGACAATCCTGCAGACGGCACGCTGCAAGGACTTTATGGAGCCGAAATACCAGATGGAAGCCATCCGCGCCATCCATGACGCCGCAATCGACGGGCTGGTGGTGATTGGCGGTGACGGCAGCCTGCAAGGAGCGCAGAAACTGGTCGAGCGCGGGATTGCGGTCGTCGGCGTGCCTGCTAGCATCGACAATGATATTTTTGGCACCGACATGTGCATCGGGGTGGATACCGCCTTGAACACCATCGTGGATGCCATCGACAAGCTGCGCGACACTGCCTCTTCGCACAACCGTGCCTTCCTGGTTGAGACCATGGGACGCGAGTCGGGTTACCTGGCAATGCAAGCCGGAATCGTCACGGGCGCCGAACTGGTGTTGGTGCCCGAGGTGGAAACCGATGTTGAACTGGTCGGCCAGGTGATGGAAGCCGCTTACCGGCGGGGCAAGAGTCACTGCATTGTGGTGGTAGCTGAAGGCGCCAAACCGCCCATCAACGAACTGGCTGAAATGATCAATTCGATGGAATTGGGTTTTTCCACCCGGGTGACCATTTTGGGGCACATTCAGCGCGGAGGCAAGCCATCCGCGTTCGACCGGCTGCTGGCCTCGCGCTTTGGCACCAAAGCCGTCGAGTACCTGGTTGAGGGCAAGACCGGGGTAATGACCGGGCTAGTTGGTAGTACAGTCGAGGCCGTGCCGTTCAGCCATGTGTTCTCGCAGCGCAAGTCTCTGCCGATGGACCAGTATGAAATGGCCAAAATACTGGCGCGTTAAATATTACCGTTCGCTGCTGGGGCGCCGCGTGGTGGTCTTTCGACGAGCCGGGGAAGGCGCACCCGCCATGTAAGGCGGCGCGGTGATGGCGTAAATAGTGCACAGGCGCTTATCCAGCATGCGGCTGCGCACGCGCGGGTCTATCTCGTCCAGCCGCTGGGATGTGGTGATCACGGTCGGCAGCTTGGCATTATAGCGGTAGTTGAGCAGCTGGTAGAGTTTTTCACGCGCCCACGGGGTGGCTGACTGCGTCCCCAGGTCGTCCAGGATCAGCAGCGGGGCAGAGCGCACTTCTTCAAAGCGCCGGTCATACGAGGTGTTACTGGACGGACTGAAGGTAGCCCGCAGGTGATCGAGCAGATCGGGCACAACGACAAAAATGGGATCTTCGCCCATGGCCTTCCGGTAGTTGCCGATGGAAGCTGCCAGGTGGGTCTTGCCTGCCCCGTAGCCGCCCATCAGCACCAGCCAGCCCTGCGGGTCTTCAGCGTAAGCGGTGGCGGCGCCAAAGGCTTTATGCAGGCTCTGCTGCTCTTCCTGCGGCAGTTTCTCGTACTCGCGCAGCGAGAAAGAGCCAAACGTCCGGTCGCTCAGCAGCGCCAGCGATGAGATGATCGACCGGCCTTCGTCGGACACCGGCGAGCGATAATCGGGAGCGTGGATCGCCAGCAGCGTTACCAGGTCGGGGTCCTGCAAACGCGAGGCAATGCGCCCGTCAATTTCGTTCAGCGAGAGGTTGGTGGTGAGCACCATCGGCAGCCGGTTGACATAGCGGTGATTGATGATCTGATAGAGTTTTTCCTCGGCCCAGGGAGTGGCATTTTGCGTCCCCAGGTCATCGAGCACCAGCAGGCGGATGTTGCGAATGTCATCCAGCCGCTGTTCCAGGGTGGTATCGCCACCCTCGAAAGAAAAACGCAGCCAGTCCAGCAGGTCCGGTACAGTCACAAACATGGTCGGGCCGCCCATTTCGACCATCTGGTTGGCAACGGCGGCTGCCAGGTGCGTTTTGCCGCTGCCGTACCCGCCCATCAGCAGCAGCCAGCCCTGCGGGCTGCGGGCAAACTGTTGCGCCTGGTTAAAGGCAAACTGAAGCGAACGCAGCTGCTGTTCACCCAGGCCAAGCCGTCCCTGCACCTTGAACGTCTCGAAGGTCATATTTTGGAAGGCGTCCAAATTGCTCAGGCGGTGTAGGCGCTGACGTTCGGTTTGCGCGATCTGGTTCTGGCGGCAGGTGCAAACGGCTGATTTGCCAAAATCGGGGTGACTGACCGGCAGGTCGCGGCGTACAAAGCCAACCCCGCCGCAGATCGGGCAGTCAGGATCTCCCAGGAACTGACGCGTTTGGTCGGCAGGATCAGTGCTCGATGAAGTCACCGAACTCCCCTTCGACATATCTCCGGCGATCTTTTTCAGTTTCTCTTCGATTGGTTCCATCGGGTTCTCTCTCCAAACGGGCGCGCAATATTGCTTCAATATAGCGCCAGCGGCGCACATTGGCCTCCACCGCGGCGCGAACGGCTTCGGTGATCCATTCTATTGGGTAGGTGGTTTCTGCCTCACGCAGGGCGTCTGCAATCATCGGTGTGAGCGGGCCAATATTCTGTTCATACAGGCGATAAATGTTCGGCCGCTCCAGTTCCAGTGCCAGCGGGGAGCGGGCAACATCCTCCGGTGACCATTCCCCGTTTTCCAAAGCTGCAACCGCAGCCTTTCCACGCGGCGTGTTCAGAAAATAGAGGGCTTCATCCGGGCGGCTGCCGGCAGACTGCACGCGCAGGAAGGATCCACGCTGTACTGCCCGTTCCAGCGCCTCATTCAGGGCTCCTAGCCCTGCGTCGCGCGGGCTCCCCAGTCCTTCCAGCAAGTAAGCGTCACCGCTAAAGTCCTGGTGACGGATAAAGCGCAGATCACCTTCCAGGCGGTCTAAAAACCAGAAGGCGTACAGGGTTACCTTGAGTTCTCCCAAATGGTCGATCTCGGGCAGCAGGTCGGTGAAAAAAGCAGCTGGCAGGCGGGTCAACCGTGATTTACCGGCAGGAAACCCAGTAAAGCGTGTCATGCTGGCCTACCTGCCTTCGCTGCCCGGGAGGCGTTCGGTGGCGGCATTTTCAAAACGGGCCAGGTTGCTGCGGAAGAGCACTTCGATCCCGCCATGGGTCGGGCCATTGCGGTGTTTAGCGACGATCAGGTGAGCCAGATCCTGGCGGGGGTTGTCCTTATCCAGGGCGTCCGGCCGGTGAATGAACATGACAATATCCGCATCCTGTTCCAGGCTGCCCGATTCGCGCAGATCGGACAGAATGGGACTTTTATCTGCGCGCTGTTCCACAGCACGCGAAAGTTGGGCAGCTGCCAGCACCGGAACGTTCAGCTCGCGCGCCAGGACTTTCAGGTTGCGCGAGATGTACGAGACCTCCTGCACGCGGTTGTCGTTGCGCGTGTCGCCGGACATCAATTGCAGGTAGTCCACAATAATCAGGTCAAGCTCATGTTCCAGGTGCAATCGGCGGCACTTGGTGCGCAGCTGCAGCGGAGTAATCGCGGGGGTGTCGTCCAGCCAAATATGGGTTCCAGAGAGTACCTCGATGGCGTTGGCAAAGATGCGCCATTCGTCGTCTTTCAGTTTGCCGGTGCGCAGGCGCTGGGTATCGATACCGGTCTCCTGGGCGATCAGACGCTGCACCAGCTGTTCGGCCGACATTTCGAGTGAGAAGACTGCCACGTGTTTTTTGTGTTTCTGGGCAGCATTTTTGGCGACGGAGAGCAGGAAGCCGGTTTTACCCATGCCAGGGCGCCCGGCGATGATCAACAAGTCGGATTTTTGCAAGCCGCCCAATAACCGGTCCAGGTCAATCAGGCCGGTGGGTACACCGAATATCTCATCTGTGCGTTTTGATAGTTCGTCAACCCGGTCGATGTATGTAGTCAGAACCTTGTTGATCGGCTGTAAATCGTGCTGTAACCGGCGTTCACTCAGGCCGAAGACACCTTTTTCCGCCTCGCCAATCAAGGTGTCAACATCGCGGTGATGGTCAAGGGCCAGCCGGGCCATTTCGTTAGCGGCTGCCAGCATACGCCGGCGGATCGAAGCTTCTTCGACCATTTTGGCATACGCGCCAGCATGCAGCGAAGTAGGCGTCTGGGTGATCAGCGCGGTCAGGTAAGCCGCACCGCCGATCTCGAATAGCTGTCCTCTTTGTTCCAGTTCTTTTTCAACGATCAGATAATCAACCGGGATGCGCCGATCGTGGAGGTCAACGAATACCTCCCATACCCAGCGGTTGCGCACGATGTAAAAATCATCCCCGTGCAACGTCTGGGCGATCTCGTAGTACGTCTCCGGGTTGACCAAAACTGCACCCAGCACGGCTTCTTCCGCCTCGCGGTTATGCGGTTGAGCAGCTTCCATGGATGAACTGGTATTCTCGTAGGGAGGAGGAAAATCGCTCATGGTCACCGGATTCTAATCTGTTGTGGGTCGTTGAGGGTGAAAGAAAATGGAAGTGGGGTTTCCCCCGGTCCGCGAACCTTTAAAAACCCGAGGCATTTGTACGGCCCCGGGCTGTGCTTGGCGTTAAATAGGCCGTTGCGGCCCGTCTTTATCCGGGTCTTGATCTCCTTCACTGGAGCCTTCGGATAAATCGTCGATGTTCAGGTTCTTTAAAAAATCTTTAAAAACCGACAGGCGTTCATCTGCTTCGGGTTCTTCCGGTCCAAGGTCGGATTGCCCGGATGGGCCAGCATCCTCGGGTTGAATGTCTTTATCCGGGATGATGCCGGCTGTTTCGATTACTTCGCGTGAAACCAGGATTGGAACATGGGCGCGGACAGCCAGAGCCAGCGCGTCGGACGGCCGGGTGTCGATGTCGAGCAATTGACCGTTATACTCAATGACTAGATTACCGAAAAAGACGTCATCTCGCAGGGAAATTACCTCCACCCGTACCAGCCGGGCGTTAAGCGTATTCATCAGATTTTTTACCAGGTCGTGGGTTTGTGGCCTGGCAACTTCAATCTCTTGCAGGGCAATAGTGATCGACTCAGCCTCATATGGCCCAATCCATATCGGCAGGTAGCGTTCAGCGTTAACCTCGCGCAGCACGACAATGCGCTGCTGGTTGGTCAGGCTGACGCGCACACTGTCGATCACGACTTCGACCATTTTAGGCATAAATTATCCTCACATACTGGGGGTTTTGGCCTGCAGTGAACGGTTCACCAGATAGATCCCGGCAGTTGACAATAATTATTCTAACACGTGCATAAGATGGATGCAACTACGCCAGGGTGGTATGCCGCTAAAACAGAAAATCTATCTTGTGCCAAACCTTGCCGGTTTTCAAAAAGTTCTGCTTTTCCTTACGGATTTATTACGCAATGTTAACAATTTGATTCCGTAAACATTTGTTAAGTTTTGGTATAATACCCAAACCCTTAGCAGTATTCATTCTAACTGCAGTATTCACCGGTAGGTCAAACCGTACTTTCCCATGGCACTGCCTTATGCGAGTTTGACTTGAAGTTCTTGAGAATCCCGCCGCTGCGCCCGGGGGAAAATAAGTATAGGCAAGCCAATTGCCTATCCATAGGGGTAGGGCCGTCTGCCGGATTGAAATCATCTATTCATCGAAGGGATCGGGATCGCTTAAAATGCAGAGGAACGCCAAAATACTGCTGGTAGAAGGAAAACGCAACGACCGGACCTCGTTCTACGGCGGGTTAACCGCTAAGAATTTTCAGGTTCGCAGCGTTTTAAGCGGAAGTGCTGGCGTAAAGCTCTTGCATGAGTTCTACCCGGATATTATCATCGTTGATGCCGCCTCGCTGCGTACCAGCGGTAAGCGAATTGCGGCTGCACTGCGCGAGCAAGCCCAGCGCATCCCGATGATATTGATCCTTGAACTGGACGCAGATCCCGGTAACGACACGGGATCCGATGTGGTTCTGCGCATGCCCTTTACTTTGCAGAAACTGCTCAACCGTCTCAAACCGTTCCTGCCGATGGAACCCAAAAACGGCTTAACCGTTGGCCACATTTTGTTGGACCTTGATACCCGGTCGGTGCGCTGTAACGAACACCAGGGGCAGTTGACCCCGCGCCTGGCTGCCCTGCTGAAAGCGTTGATGGACCAACCTGGGCAGGTGATCGGCCGGGAAGCTTTGTTCAGCCATGTCTGGGAAACGGAATACACCGGCGATACGCGCACCCTGGATGTGCACGTGAGTTGGCTGCGCCGGGCGATCGAAGATGATCCGCGCCACCCGCGGTACATCAAAACGGTGCGTGGTGTGGGCTACCGGTTGGATACGGAAACTTAATAAAAATTCCTCCCCGAATTTCGGGGAGGAATTTATTTGTGGGTCAAAATAACACCGCAGGTCAAATTTGACCTGCGGTGCAGGTTTAAGTCTTACATAAGTCCAAGTGTAAGTGCCAGCAGCAGACCGCCAGCAATTACTGAGCCAAGTTGTCCGGCAGTATTTGCGCCCATGGCGTGCATCAGGATGAAGTTGTCTGGATCCTCCTCCAAAGCAACTTGAGCCGCGAGGCGGCCAGCCATCGGGAAGGCGCTAATTCCGCAGGCGCCGATCAATGGATTGATCTTGCCGCGTGACAGGAACGACATCAGTTTGCCGAACATTAACCCAGCCACCGTGTCGATGACAAAAGCAATGAAACCCAGGCCGAGGATCAGCAAGGTTTTGCTAGTCAAAAAGCTGGAAGCGGTCATGGTGGCGCCAATCGTCAGGCCCAGGAAAAGCGTGGCAATGTTGATGAGTTCATTCTGCGCGGTTTTACTCAAACGTTCCACAACACCCGATTCGCGCAGTAAATTACCCAGCATAAGGGTCGCGATCAACGGAGCGGCATCGGGAGCCAACAGGGAAACGAGGACGGTTACCACAATCGGGAAAGCAATCACGACCTTATCGTTTACTGGCTTGGCGGCATATTCCATGCGGATCGCGCGTTCTTTTTTTGTAGTGAGCAGCTTCATCACCGGAATTTGGATGACCGGGATCAGGCTCATATACGAGTACGCGGCCACGGTGACTGGTGCCAGAATCTCAGGCGCCAATTTTGAAGTCACAAAGATCGCCGTTGGGCCGTCAATGGCGCCAATAACACCGATCGATGCTGCCTGATTCAAGGGGAAGCCAAGCCAAATGGCCAGGATTAATGCACCATAAATACCAAACTGTCCAGCAGCTCCCAGCAGAGCCATTTTGGGCAACGCCAGCAGCGGCCGGAAGTCGATCATCGCACCGACCCCAATGAAGATCAGCAGGGGGAACAATTCGGTGACGATACCGGCATCATAAAGTGCTTTGAACATCCCGTGTTCGGTGGACATGCCAAGGTTGGCAAGAATGCATCCAAAACCGATGGGGAGTAGTAGAACCGGCTCATATTCCTTCAACACGGCCAGGGCAATCAAGATCAGCCCTACGGCGATCATGACTCCATTTTGCCAGGTGAAGGCACTGAAGCCTTTCGAAATCTCGATGAATAGTTGCGAAAAGTCCATGCTATTCGACTCCGTTAATCGGCGTATTCAAGCAGGATCTGGTTGTGACGTACCTGGTCTCCGACCTTCACATGAATCGTGCCAATATTTCCATCGCGCCCAGCGCGAATGGAATTCTTCATCTTCATGGCTTCCAGGGTTAACAATTCCTCCCCGCGCTTTATGGTCTGGCCTTCGCGGACGGTAATACCAACAATGGTTCCAGGGAGTGGAGCCAGGACTGCGCTTGAGGAATTCGCTGCAGCAGCTGCTGCCGGGGGCGGGCTAACCCGAACCGGAGCGAGAGCTGAGGGGACCGGAGCCTGCGTGGCAGCAGGTGCGGCGGCTGCGGTCGGCGAGGCCGTTTCCTCTGGCCAGACTTCAACCACCTCGCCCTGGACGTTTACCATGATCGGGCGGCTAGATAAATCTTCAATTTCAACTTCAAAGGTTTGGTCGTCAATTTTTACTTGCAGTTTCATCGCGCAGAACCTCGGGGTTTACGGTAGGTGATGGATTGATTGCTGGACATTTGGCTGGTGCGTTTGGATGTCTGCCAGGAGCCAGCTGAACTGTTGGCTGGCAAAGAAACCTTAGGACTGCGTTTGGTGAGCAGCATGGCAGCGGCTACTGCGGCTGCTGCAGCCCGCACAAAAAGCGTCCGGTTTCCACTTGTTTCAGGTTGGGGTTCAACCTCGGCTTCCTCAAGGGCAGGAACTTCATCCACTGATTTCTTTTCTTTAATCGGGATTCCAGCCATAAAAGCCATCAGTCCCCACAGTAGGATCAAAGCCAAAAATACCAGACCCATGCCAATGGCGGTGATCAATAGTGCTTGGTTTAGCAGTTCACTCATTTTATTCTGCTCCTATGCTTTCATGGATTAGAGCGGAATATTGCCGTGTTTTTTGGCAGGAATGGTCTCGGCCTTATCGCGCAAGGCAATCAAGGCGGCAATCAAACGTTTGCGGGTCTCTCGCGGTTCAATTACATCGTCGATGTAGCCATCGGCGGCGGCTGCATAGGGGTTGAGGAAGGCCTTGCGGTATTCTTCCACCAGCCGCGCGCGCTCAGCATCCTTGTCTTCCGCGGCTTCGATCTGCCGGCGATAGACGACATTGGCTGCGCCTTCCGGCCCCATCACGGCAATTTCAGCGCTTGGCCAGGCAAACGCCAGGTCTGCACCAAGCAGTTTGGAGCTCATGACGATATACGCGCCGCCGTAGCCCTTGCGGGTGGTGACCTGAATCTTTGGAACAGTGGCCTCGGAGTAGGCAAACAGCACTTTGGCGCCGTGACGGATGACCCCCTCGTGTTCAGAAGAGACACCGGGCAAGAAGCCAGGCGAATCACAGAAAGTGACCAGCGGAATGTTGAAGGCGTCGCAGAAGCGTACAAAACGGGCAATTTTGTCGGCTGAATTAATTTCCATTGAGCCGGCCATAACCGAGGGTTCCTGCGAGACGATGCCAACCGTGTTGCCGCCCAGTCGTGACAGGCCGATGATGGCGTTGGTGGCGAAGGTGGCCTGCAGTTCGATGAAGGTGCCGCGGTCGACGATGTGGTCGATTACCTCGTGCATACTGTACGATTCGAAGTTGCTGAGCGGGACGATATGGTTGAGTTCCTCGTCCATACGGTCGGGATCATCGCCCGTATCAACGAACGGGGGATTCTCGGTGTTATTCGAGGGCAAATAGCTCAGAATGCGGCGTGCCACAGCGATCGCTTCTTTGTCGCTGGGGGCTGTCAGGTGAGCGGTACCGCTGGTGCCAAGATGAACGGCAGCGCCGCCCAGGCTCTCCATGTCGATGATCTCGCCCGTGACCGATTTGATCACTTCAGGTCCGGTCAGAAACATGAAGGACTGCTTCTCGACCATGATGATCATGTCGGTGACAGTGGGGGAGTAGGCTGCGCCGCCAGCGCAAGGGCCCATGACCAGGCTGATTTGCGGAATCACGCCGGAGTACAGGGTGTTGCGGCGGAAGATCTGGGCGTAACCCCACAGGCTGCGGGTACCTTCGTGAATGCGGGCGCCGCCGGAGTCGATCATGCCGATGACCGGGGAGCCGCTCTGGGCAGCCAGGTCCATCAGGCGGGCAATTTTACGTCCGTGAACCTCACCCAGCGCGCCGCCCATGACGGTGAAATCCTGAGCATAGACATAAATGGTGCGTCCGTCCAGGGTACCGAAGCCGGTGACAACTCCGTCCGTATCAATGCGATCGCCAACGCCAAAATCTTCACTGCGGTGGGATGAATACAGTTCCACCTCATTGAAGGAGCCGGCATCGAGGAGTTCAGCAATACGCTCGCGGGCGGTCAGTTTGCCTTTGGCTTTGTGTTTGGCAATCCGATCTTCTCCGCCTGCTTTTTGCGCTTTAGCGCGTCGTTCGCGCAATTCAAGGATTCGGGGATCTTCCTCAGCCATATGGTTTCCTCACTTATGGATTAATGATAGGGATAGAAAACAAGAATGGGTTTTCCCGCAGCATAAATATTATGGATGAATGCGGGACACCCTCATCTATTGTATGGGAATCGACGTTGAATTGGAACGATTAAAGTACCCGATTCCCGACTGATATTCATCCTTGATTCCAGTAGATTGTCAGATGTCTGAACAACAACATTGTGCTATGGTTGCGATTCTGGCAATACGGCTATTTCTGGATGCGGTTCGCCATTTTTAAGTTGTCGGAGCAGCAGCGGCAGCACCGGAAGCAGCAGCAGCACGGATCCCAGCAGGCCGGTTTGTATCCCGTAGCGCCGGGCGATGATACCCAGCAGCGGACCGCTGGAAATTTGGCCAATCGAGTCCACCTGGCCAGACATGGAAAGGACAGTCGCCCGGACACTCGAGTCCAGGCGGTGATTGACCCAGGCGGTGTACAGCGGCCAGATCAGGCTGCGCACCACCCCAATGGCAATGACGGAGACAACCGCCAGCCACAGGTTGCCCGCCAGTGCAAAAACCAGCAGGCTGATAATCAATGCAGCGCTCAGACCGGCCAAGCTGCGAACAAGCTGCGGCGTCTGGCTGGTGTCGGCCCGTTTTTCCACCCCGCGGACCGCCAGAATGGTCAACACCTGCTGCGTTGCTTCCATGATGCCAAACCAGGTGATCATTTTCATGCCGGCGATTTGCGGGAAGGTAAACTGCTCCAGGATATGGGCATTCCACAGGCGGTCAAAACCCTCGGAATACAAACCAATGAACAGCCCGATGGTGAGGATACTGGCCAGCGCCGGGCGCACGCGCAGCATGCCTACCCCGGAGCGCAAGGTCTGCCCCATGTGCTGCCAGGTGGAGCGGTCTTCGCGCGGGGCGGGCTGGAAACCAGTCTCCGGCATGAACCGAATTAAATAGACACCCAAAAACCAAAACAACACCCCGCTGACCAGAATAGGCGTTGCAATGCTCCCCTGGGCCAGCAGGATGCTGACCGGAATGGCTGCCAGCCCGCCGTACTGGCTGACTTTGGTGCCGTGCAGAAACACTACTCCGGCGTTCTCCTCGCCGACCTCATCGCTGATCCAGGCATCCAATGCGCCGCTGGTGAAGGTGTATCCCAGCCCCCAGATTACCTGGGCGATCAGGATGGGGATGAAAACCGGGATCAAGCCAGAGAGAAAGGTGCCGATTCCCATCAGGAACACGCCCAGGACGACGGATAACCGCCGCGAGACGGTATCCGCGACGATTCCGGTCGGGATTTCAAATATAAAAATGGATGCTTCCAGCGAGGTGCCAACAAGGACCAGCTGCAGGGGGTCGAGGTGCGCGTTGGTGACGAAGTACACCATGTTCACGGTGAACGCCAGTGCAAAAAAGGCAGATATTAAAATGTTGTAAACGGTATAAACCGTTTCAGCACTGTGCTTTTTGATCACCAGGTTATCCTGTACTCGAAATTTACATCAAAGTATTACCGATAAAAGAGAGGCTGCCAGGGCGCCACTCAATGCACAAGCCCAGTTGACGCCGTCATTGGTCAACCACTTCCAGCCGCGAATTTGATGCGTGGCGGCGCCGCAGGAGTGCAGCGGGTGGCGCTCGGTTTC
>CALMGN010000212.1 GCA_937863605.1 uncultured Anaerolineaceae bacterium | reverse complement strand
ATTTGTCGTCAAATTTGTGACAGGAGAGGCTGACATTTATGGACAAGACTCGGTACGATATCGTAATCATCGGGGGTGGAATCGTTGGTCTGGCGACGGCAATGGCGCTGACCCAGCGGTCAAAATCGTCCATTTTGGTGCTTGAAGCAGAAAACCGGCTAGCTTTTCACCAGACCGGGAACAATAGCGGGGTGATTCACAGCGGCATCTACTACAAACCTGGGTCGCTCAAGGCCGAAAATTGCGTTCGGGGGCGGTTGGCGCTCTACAAATTCTGCGAGGACTACAATATTGCCCATGATCGCTGCGGCAAAATAATCGTCGCCCTTCACCCTGAAGAGCTGCCCGCACTTGAAACCCTGGAAAAACGCGGCGCTGCCAACGGTTTGGAAGGAATGCGGCGGTTAACGGCCAGTGAAATCAAGGACTACGAGCCGCATGCCACCGGTGTGGCGGGTCTGGTTGTACCTCAAACCGGCATCGTTGATTATGTGGCAGTGGTGAATAAATATGCCGAACTGGTGAAAGAAGCTGGCGGGGAAATTCGGACGAATTCAAGGGTGACCGGCTTTAAAAAGGTTGGCGATGAATTTGTCCTGACAACTCCCTCAGGCGAGGTCACCTGTACTGCCCTGATCAATTGCGGCGGGCTTCAGTCGGATCGGGTTGCCAAAATGTGCGGCGTTGATCCGGGATTACAGATCATCCCCTTCCGCGGCGAGTATTACGATATTGCTGATGAAAAGCGCTACCTGGTGAATAATCTCATCTATCCAGTGCCCGACCCGCGCTTCCCGTTCCTGGGTGTTCATTTCACCCGCCGAGTTACCGGTGGAATCGAAGCTGGTCCGAATGCTGTGTTGGCCTTCAAACGTGAAGGTTACAAAATGACCTCGATTTCAGCGCCGGACATGGTTAATTATCTCTTTTACATCGGTTTTTGGCGCATGGCATCCAAATATTGGAAAATCGCGATTGGCGAATTCTATCGTTCCTTCTCCAAGCCCGCCTTCGTCGAAGCCCTGCGCAAACTGGTTCCTGACCTGGGTGTTGACGATTTGACTCGCGGCGGCGCCGGTGTGCGGGCTCAGGCGCTAACCCCTGATGGCTCGCTGGTCGATGATTTTCGGATTGTCGAGGCCAAAAATATGGTGCATGTGCTTAACGCCCCCTCCCCGGCTGCCACTGCATCGATCAGCATAGGCCAATCGATCGCGGACATGGCGGAGAAGAATTTTGGCCTAAAGTAAGAATTCCCCTTTTGTTGAATAGAAAGATACCCCAAAAGTGCCGGAGATTTTCCGGCGCTTTTGCTTTGTCCCCATTACACAAAAACTATGGTTTAGATTAGCATAATCGAGCGTATGGGGACAAAGCGGCGAATTGCTGGGTTTGTTATTATTGATGGATATACGAGGAAATTATAGTGGGGTATTGGCTACACGCAATTTAGAAGAACATTTACTGCTTTTCTTCCCCCTAAGCACTTAATTGGAATAATTTCGGGCATTATGGTTTAATACTCATCCTACTTTATTGACATCCTGGGAGGGAAATTCATGAAATATCGACATCTTGGCAAAGCTGGAATTAAATTGAGCGCACTTTCTCTTGGCGCCTGGGTCACTTATGGCGGTCAGGTTGGACAGGAAGTGGCTGAAAAGTGCATGGTTGCAGCCTATGAAGCCGGCGTCAATTTTTTTG
Source organism: uncultured Anaerolineaceae bacterium (assembly GCA_937863605.1). Taxonomy (GTDB): domain Bacteria; phylum Chloroflexota; class Anaerolineae; order Anaerolineales; family Anaerolineaceae; genus Bellilinea. The sequence goes on along the minus strand of CALMGN010000212.1, from coordinate 29,660 downwards.
ACAATGCCGAAGCTTATGCCAGCGGTAATGCAGAAATTGTAATGGGTAATGTTATCAAGAAATTGAATTGGCGCCGTGAGGACCTGGTTATCTCGACCAAAATCTTCTGGGGCGGTAAAGGTCCCAACGACCGGGGACTATCCCACAAGCACATCATCGAAGGCGCCAACAACGCTCTGCGCCGTCTGCAGATGGAATATGTGGATTTGATTTTCTGCCACCGCCCCGATCCGGAGACCCCTATTGAAGAAACCGTACGGGCGATGGACGTAATTATCAAACAGGGCAAAGCATTTTACTGGGGAACCTCAGAGTGGAGCGCTGGTGAGATTTTAAGAGCAGACGGGATCGCCCGGCAGTACGGTCTGACTCCCCCGACCATGGAGCAACCGCAGTACAACATGTTCCACCGCAATATTTTCGAGATCGAATACGATCCAATTTTCAAGCAATTAGGTTACGGTACCACGATCTGGAGCCCGCTGGCTTCAGGCGTTTTGACTGGCAAGTATGCCAACGGGATTCCTGCGGACAGCCGCGCAGCTTTGCCGGGTTTTGGTTGGCTGCAAGAGCATCAAATTACTACAGAAAGGATCGAGAAAGTAAACCAGCTTTCGCTGATCGCCAGTGACCTTGGCTGCACCATGTCCCAACTCGCACTGGCCTGGTGCCTCAAGAATCCGAATGTCAGTACCGTGATCACCGGGGCCTCGCGACCGGAACAGGTCGTAGAGAATATGAAGGCGATGGATATCGAGGAAAAATTAACCACCGAGGTCATGGAGAAAATTGAGCTGGTGCTCGACAATAAACCCGATCGGTATGTGGCTTAACACCATTTAACATACATGAATAAAAAAGTGAGACCCGAAAAGGTCTCACTTTTTTATTGCAATATCAGGAAACGAATATCAGACTAGAACCTCATCCGGAACGCGCATGACTTCGTTGGCCTTGATTACTTCGTCGGGCACATTGAAATCGAGTTCGGAGCCGGTCATCTGTTGGACGTATTTCTTAACCATCTGATCCCAGTACTTCTTGGTCACATAATATACGCGGGCGCCGCCCAGCTCGTGTTGCACGTCCGGCCACGGGTATGAAGGTTGAGCCATGCCAACGCCCCAGCGGGCCCAACCGTTGTAGCTTTCGTAGGTAGCCCACCATTCCTTGTTGCCAAGGATTTCAAAGCCGTAGTAGGCTTTAGCGTAATACATGACCGCGCCAATGCGTCCACCGCGGATAAGTGCCATGGTATGCAGGCTGATATTGATGTCCTCGTTCATCAATCGACCGTTTGCGAAACCAGCCCACAAACCGTCGATCAAACCAACCAGTGTGTAGGGATCCTTTAGACGTTTGCGATACCAGCCAAGAACTTCCGAATAAACGCGGGCGCCAACGATATCATAGAAGTCGTGGTCGACATCCAAAAATTTCTTCAGGTAATCCAGCATCATGGGGGCTTCTTCCAATTTCGCTTCGCGAATCAGAAGTGTCCGGCCGTCTTTCAGTTTGACCTGGCAAACAGGCCAGGGCTTAAGGTCCAGAGCAGGTCCTTGTAGAATGGCTTCAATTTCTTCAGCATCGAACTCAACTGTGGGTTGCGATGCTTTTTCGGGAAGGGGTAAACGCATTTTTAGGTCTCCTATAATGGTATTGGGCGGTTTTACGCCAGGTTTGCTTTAGAAATCGCGTTGAGGCTCTCAACATGTTTCGGGTTGGTCGCGTCACCGAATTTCGTCTTGGGAAGTTCAGCCTTCTTCTTCATCAGGTTTTCGTAATCGTCGTCATCGACGATGGCAGCACATCGGCCAATGCTGGCCTCTCCGTCCACGAAGCGCCAGGGGAAGAAACCGACTGGAACGCGGCGGTTTAGGATCAGATCCAAGTCACCGCCAATGCACTCGGCATGAATGATCCCGTAAGGGAACATTTCCAGGTGCATCAATTGATATTTTGAGTCATCGTAGAATTCACCGATGCTCTTGCCGAATTTTTTCTGGAACACTTTTTCGGCCTGCCGCGTCTGCCGAGGCATCCATTCGCGGATAATGGTATTCATGGGGTGGTCAGCGCTGCCGCAATCCAGGCCGATCCAGCGCAGGTGCATGTCTTTTGAGAATTCAGCGAATTCGCGGTCTGGACCGGGGTGCATCACCATATACCGCACTTCATTGGCAGTCGGCTGGTCCCAACCGAAGTGATGGTAACCGGTGTGGATGATGAGGATGTCGCCATCTTTGACCTCAACCCGGTCGGTAATCATCTTGCTGGTGTAAACGTCGTAGTCGCCGCAAACATCCGAAAGGTCAACTACGGCGGCGTCATGCACCAGAAAATCCATCGGCAGCGAAGCCATGTCGCGGCCCGGGGTGTGGAAGTGGATTTCACCGTCCATGTGCGTGCCAAGATGGTTGGAGTGGGTCACTACCTGTCCGTTTGCACCGTTGGGGGCCAAACGTTTGAAGTATTTGACCTGTAGCGGCTCATAAGTAGGCCACGGCGGTGTACCGATCCCAAGGGGAATGGTTAGGTCGAGAAACTTCATTCTATGTCTCCTTTCAATAGACGGAATTGGTTTTGCTGAAATCCGCTGCGTCGTTCTGCGGGGGTTTCCTAACTTAATTTCACGGCTGGTTAACGAAATCTCCCCCGTTTAGAAAGTTACAGGGGAGACAGGATAGTGTTCAACAAGGCGGTTTGAAGCCGGAATAAACCATAGAGAACATTAACCAGGCATGCATCTTCAAAAAAATTCCTCGGGTCATTCGACAGTAAAGTATACAAAAACACAAAAATGTGCGGGATTTGTTGGTAAGGCTTTACCTTTAGAAATTATCTACTAAAATAAGTATCGTGTCAACTGATGAATCTCATATAGATTGTCTAACAACTGGCAGAAACACGCCTGATTTTACCTTATCCGCAGCTACCATCGGCCTAAAAGCCGTCGATATTTTGTCGCAGGCGAAGACCTTCATCATTCGCGGCGTGACGTCTCGCGGAGTCTTCGTTGCAGTGGATGACAAGGTCATTCTTTTTCTATCCAAAGAACGATTCAAAGGGCCGTTGATTGTCAACCTCCCTTGGGATCCAGTAGTGCTGGATCAAATTGCGATCCAGGCTGAAGGCAGAGTCTGTTCGCGGGGGCTAAGGTTTTCAAGCCCTAATTTGTTCATCGATATTTCACGGGCTGAAGCCTGGTCGGCCTGCAGCCAGTGGAATTCAAGTCCCCTGCCCGGATCGATGCCGACCAACCAACAAATTTCTGCATTTCTGCGTATGCTTCAATCCAGAGCGGAATCTCCGAACGAAATGGTTGCCGCCGCTCTCCGGGTCATCCAAACGGACAATCTCCCCCAACGGCCTGAGAGCGACGAAACTATTCAACACCTCTCCCAGGCCTACCTGTCGCTTCAAACCGGCGACATGCCTGCCCTGCAGTCCGTAGCGCACTTTCTTGCAGGCCGCGGACGAGGCCTGACGCCTTCAGGTGATGATTTTTTACTTGGATTGGTGTATGGCTTGTTTATGCTCCCGAACCAGTTTCAATCTATCCGGGAAATAGCTTCAGCCGCAATCGTTGACCAGGTCAGAACGCGCTCAACCTTGATCAGCGCCAACCTGGTGGAATGCGCCGCCATGGGTGAAGTCGATGAACGCCTTGGGGCGGCCTTCCAGACCCTGCTCCACCCCGATTCGCCATCCGACACAGCCATCCACGGAATATTAGGCTGGGGAAGTTCATCGGGTATGGATGCTAGCGCAGGAATGGCTGTACTTATAGCAGCAGCAAATGAAAATATTGATTAATATAATGGCTATACGCATTTTTAAGGTAAATTTTTAAAATATCCACCCCGCAATTCGCTGAACGGGTATCCCGGCAGGCTTTCGAAGACCGACCAGAAGGCGTCTGCGTCGGATATTTTTCGATTTTCTTTCTCCCGATAGCGCCGTAAAGCATCATTGAATCCTTCAACACCCACTTGCTCTCGCAGCTCATACAAAAATTTTGCTGAGCGTAAATAGACACTGTTACGGTATGCAATGTACGAAGGGTAATCATAGATGGATTGATCAATGTATCCATCAGGTTGATAAAAATTGACGCGGTATGCCCACCACCAATCCACCTGATCCGGATAATAGCGTTCCAGATATTGCAGTTCAGCAAAAGTGGCCAAACCCTCGTCGAGCCAGGGTTCCAGCGCCTGATCGTTCCCGACCACGCCAAACCACCATTGGTGCGCCATCTCATGCACGGTGATCAACGACAAATAGCCGTTTAACGACCCGTCGAAAAGGTCATAAAACCCCTTGCTGACGAAATACAGCCCGTCGAACTCCATGCCGTCTAAAAAGTCCGCCTGTACGATGCTGACTTCCTGATGCGGCAGCGGTCCAAAAATTTCGGTATACAAAGCTGCCGCCTGGGCAGCATACGCTACAACCGCCTGGTTGGGGATGCGGCTGTTTTGGAAAGCATAAGCTTTGACCGTGACGCCAGCAGCTTCGTTTACCAGCACTTCGTAATCCGGGCTCATGGAAACTGCGAAGGTACGCGCCTGCGTTAAGCGATATTGGTAACGATTTTCGGTACGCACCGCCGCGCTGCTGGCCGCTACGGTCAATGGCACATTGTTACCGGTAATTTCCAGGTCAACGGTAAAGTCAGCTGCGGGATACACCAGCGACTCGCCGAATATCGGCGGTTTATGAACAATCCACTCATTCTGCTCGTCCAAAGGCGGAATGAAAGCGTACCAGTCCACCAGATTAAGCTGCCTGTCGGTATACCCGTATGGTTGTGGTTTGAACATTTCGGACGGCGGCGGGATGGCAGGCAGATGCAGGGTGTAATTCAGTTGAATTTGCAGGGGATCGGGTGATTGTGACCGTTCAGGCAGGTCAAATTGCAGCTGATTGCCGGTCAAACTGTAGTTCTCTATTCGTAGTTGCCCAACATCAATCCTGTTTAACACCATCCCGTTCGGGTAACGATTGGGTTCTACCACCATCACAAGGGTTCGAATATCCGTTGGCAACAGGGTGATGGTAATGCCCTGTTCGATTTCGGCTGTTTTTTGGCTGTAATCCAGCCAGGCAGTAATGTCATAGCTCAGGTGGTAGGTGTCCGGGGCTTCTTGCGCTGGAGTAATAACCTCTGTCGCTTCAACTGTCGGAGTAGGAGTTTCTGCGACCTCGGACGGGATTTCGATTGTCGGGCTCTCAGGAAAAGCCTCTGTTGGAGTCGGGTCAACAGTGGCTGGTCCACTGCAGCCAGATGCTACAATAACCAGCATGCTGGCAAGGGCAATAATCAGGAGGTAACTTCTCATTTTGGCAAGCTGTAGCAATGTTCAATAACCAATCCAGCAAAAAATCCCCACACCGCACAGTATAATTGACCCACGCAAATAAGTCTAACTTTATCGAGGATCCATGCCAACTCATCCCTGCTTCGACACATTGCTGATCCTGGCTCGTCCGGCTGCCGGTAAATCCGAAATTATCGATTTCTTGAAAAGGACCCCGCCTGAACTCCGGCTCGAAAAATTCCATGTCGGCCAGATCACCGAGTTCGATGACTTCCCCATGCTTTGGACCTGGTTCGAAGAGGATGCCATCCTTGAGCGGCTCGGTTATCCCCGTTTGCACACGAATTCGGATGGTTACTTTACCGGTGTGCATCTGTGGGACTTATTAATCGAGCGCTTATGCCTTAATCACCTAAAATGGCTGCGCGACCGCAAGCATGACACCCTGTGCCATACCGCGTTGGTTGAGTTCTCCCGCGGCAGCGAACATGGCGGTTATCAGCGCGCCTTCCAGCACCTTACACCCGAAGTAGCCCGTCGGGCTGCAATTTTGTATGTCAACGTATCCTGGCAGGAGTCGCTCCGTAAAAATCAAAAAAGGTTTAATCCCAACCGTCCCGACAGTATTTTAGAACATAGTCTGGAAGATCAAAAATTAGACCGGCTTTATCGCGAGGTCGATTGGGAACAGATATCAGCCGCTGACTCTGAATTTATACCTATTCAAGGTGTCGAGGTGCCGTATACAGTCTTCGAAAACGAAGACGACGTGACAACTGCCCGCGGAGATGCGCTCGAGGTCCGCCTCACGTCAGCATTGACTCATTTGTGGGACCTGTGGCTTAAAACCGGAAGAGCTTAGTCTATTCGACTTCGAGCAGTTCCTTCGCCTTTTTTGTCAGCTTGCCGCGGTCTTCGGTATTCAGAATGCGTTTCCGGATGCGGAAATTGATCGGGGTGATCTCGAGCAGTTCATCCTCCGCCAGGTATTCCAGCGCCTCATCCAGACTCATCTGGCGCGGCGGAGTCAAGCGGACTTCGATATCCTTATTCGATGAACGCATGTTGGTTAAATGTTTTTTCTTGCACACATTGACCGGCAAATCAAGAGGGCGCTGTGTTTCGCCGACAACCATGCCTTCGTATACTTCAACACCGGGTCCGAGGAAGAGGACACCGCGTTCTTCGGCGTTCTTTAAGCCAAAATTGGTGGTCGTACCGGCTTCCCAGGCCACGATGGAACTGGAGTTACGGCCCGGAAGATTGCCAGCCAGCGGGTGGTAGCCATTAAACATCGAGTGCATCACACCCATGCCGCGGGTGGCGGTCAGGAACTGGTAGCGGAAGCCTAGTAAGCCGCGTGTCGGTATGATATAGGTCAAATGGACCGTCGTATCCGGATTGTTTACCAGGTCGATCATCTGACCTTTCCGGGCACCTAGCATCTCGACTACCACACCAACCGTATCGGAACTGGTTTCGACATGCACTTCTTCGAATGGCTCCAGCAGCTCGCCGTCATCGCCTTCGCGCATAATCGCTTCGGGGCGCGATACCTGGAATTCGTAACCTTCACGCCGCATGGTTTCAATCAAAATAGCGAGGTGCAGCTCTCCCCTGCCCGACACCAGGAATGTGTCAGCGGCTTCGGTTTCGGCTACACGCAACGCAACATTATTTCTCAACTCCTGCAGCAAGCGGTCGCGCAGTTTTCGGGATGTCCCCCACTTGCCTTCACGTCCGGTGAACGGCGAGGTGTTGACTCCGAAGGTCATGCGCACGGTCGGGGCTTCCACCCGGATGGGCGGCAGCGCAATTGGATTTTCGGGATCGGCCAGTGTTTCACCAATCTCGATGCCTTCAAGGCCTGAAATGACCACAATGTCACCAGCGCCACCTTCTTCAATTTCCACCTTCTGTAATCCCTGGAAAGCGAATAGGTAGCGAGCACGCTCGGGTACGATCGAACCATCTATTTTTATCCGCGCCAGCGCCTGACCAACCTGGACTTTTCCAGCAAAGATGCGGCCAATACTGGTAACACCCCGGTAATCATCGTAACCGAGACTGGTAACCAGAAATTGCAGCGGCGAACTCAAATCAACCTGTGGGCAGGGAATTTGACGCAGAATGGCATTAAACAGCGGTTGAAGATCTGGCCCCATCTCTTCCGTCAGACCTGCCTGTCCGGTTATGCCGTTGGCGTAAATTATCGGAAAATCAGCCTGTTCGTCGCTGGCTCCCAGTTCGACAAATAAATCAAAAGTGGCATTTAGCGCGCGGTCGGCTTCCGCGTCTTTGCGGTCCATTTTATTGATGACCACAACGGCTTTATGTCCCATCTCCAGCGCCTTCTTGAGGACAAAGCGGGTTTGCGGCATCGGACCTTCCGCTGCATCCACAAGCAGCAGGACGCCATCCACCATATTCATCACTCGCTCGACCTCGCCGCCAAAATCGGCATGTCCCGGGGTGTCAACGATGTTGATTTTTACCATTTGCCCGGTTACCGGGTCTGGGATGGTAATGGCCGTGTTTTTGGCGAGAATGGTAATACCGCGTTCGCGTTCCAGGTCATTCGAGTCCATGACGCGATCCTGCACAGCCTGGTTTTCCCGAAATACGCGCGCCTGGCGCAGTAAACCGTCCACCAGCGTTGTTTTTCCATGGTCAACATGCGCAATAATCGCAATATTGCGAAGGTCCGTTCGTTCAATCATTTATGCCTACCTGTACTTAACTCGCACCTGGCGAGAAATCTACAAACCCGAAAGCCTGTTTAAAACGACAAGGTTTGATTATACGCCCTGCACATCAAATTGAACAGGTTAGCGGTGAATCCCTTTACGCAGCAGCAGCAGGTAAATGCCAAAAATGATCAAACCAATGGATCCGGTGTTGGCAATAAAGGTCGTAGCATTCTTGGGATCTCCGCCGATGTAAAGCCCCCACCCCACCATGGCTAATATCCCGGTCGGGATAAGCGGCCACCAGATAAATTTGGAAGTCACCACCCGCGAAAACAGTATGATCAAAGCCCACCCGATCGCAAAAATTGCTACCATTATGCCAGTTTTCGCCAGCGGGTTTAGACCCATCGAACTGCCCCAGGCCAGATAAATTCCGGGTCCGCTCGTGACCATCAAACTTCCGGGAATGATCAGGCCGAACAGCCGCCAGTAAACGCCCCAGACGAGTAGAACGATTCCGGTACCGGTGACCACCCATAAGACAAAATCGACCACACGCAGGTCGGAAAACAAACATGCCAACCCGGTCGAAAATATAATCCCGGCAGGCACCAACGCCCACCAGGCTGGTTTGACCAGAATTTTTCTTGACAACAAGGCAATCGCCACCCAACCGGTCGAGAATAACACCAGCAGCCAGCCGATATCATGTGCTAAGGGCCGGTTAAATAACGAACTCATCCCGACAAAACCGCCCAACCCGGCGCCTAACAGTAAACCGCCGATCATCAGGAAAGAGAACCGTTGCATCCTCAATGCTTCAAATAAAAAGAAAATACCAAAAATTGGCGCAAAAGCCAGCAGTAACCAGCCAGTTTTGAGGTATTGGTCAGCCAAAACCAAAATACCAACGGCAACCATCACAATGCCAATCAAGTATAAAATTCCGGGGTGGGTGTTTTTCATCGGAGTTTCAGCGGTTTCGCGTTCCATGGTTTGAACTTGTTTTTTCATTTTTCCTAAATAATTCCGTATTCGCGTGCTTTCAGGACTGCCTGCATCCGGTCGCGGGCCTCCAGTTTAGACAAAATGCTAGTCAGATGGTTCTTTACGGTGCCTTCCGCAATGACCAGCATATCCGCGATTTCTTTATTGCTGGCACCAGTCGCAACTTGACGCAGCACCTCCAACTCACGGTTGGATAAATCGGTAGCCAACTCGCTTACCTGGACCCGCGGGGTGCGCGCCATGCGGGTAAATTCAGACATGACCTTGGCCGTGATAGACGGCTGCATGAAATATTCGCCGCGGAATGCCGCCCTAATGGCTTCGCACAATTTTTCCGAGGTGACGTCCTTTAACAGGTAGCCAACTGCGCCAGCGCGCAGTCCATCAAAAACGGTCTCATCATCGTCGAAAGTCGTCAGGACGATCACCCGGACTTTAGGGAATAAATCGCGCAGCCGGCGAGTGGCGGTGACGCCGTCCATCACCGGCATCCGCAGATCCATTAAGACCACATCCGGCGTGGTGGTCGCTGCCAGGCGTAAGGCCTCCTCGCCATTGGCTGCTTCGCCTACCACCTGGAAATCCGGCTGCACTTCAAGTAAGGTGCGCAGGCCCTCGCGGAACAATGACTGGTCGTCAACCAATAATACTTTGATAATTTGATTCATGCCGGCACCTTAATATCAAACGCGAATCCGCCTTGCTTTGATTGTCCAATAATCACATCCCCACCCACACTGTTCACGCGTTCCTTCAATCCAAGCAGACCAAAACCTTCCTTGTATTCTCCAGGACCAATTCCGTTATCTTCGACTTCCAATGCAACGCAATCAGAACGGGAATAATCCAAGGTGATCCACATTTGGGAGGCCTTCGCATGCTTACAGGCATTACTGATACCCTCCTGGACTGCCCGGTAGAGGGTCCAGCGGGTTTGAGGGTTGAGATTACGCTCTTCCCCGTGAATTATCAACTCTGGTTCAATTCCAGCGTTCCTGGCGCCTTCCAGCAATCCTCCGATCATATCCGCCAAAGGCTGGTGCCCATCCACCGGCGAGCGAAGTGCCGCCACGGAATGACGGACATCCGCCAGAGCCTCCTGGGTTAAATTCTGAGCTTTTACCAGAATTGTTTGGGCGCGTTCCTCGTCATTGGCCGATACTGCCCGGGCAGCTTGAATTTGCATGTAGATCGTGGTCAGGTAATGGCCCAGCCCGTCATGGATCTCACGCGCCAGGCGGTTGCGTTCCTTGGTGGTTGCCAGGTCTTCAGCTTGTAAGGCGAATTCACGCAGCCGTTGATTGGCCTCCGTCAGTTCATTCAACAGGCGCACCACTTCCCGGCGTGAGCCTTCTTCATTCAACGCCATCTGAGTAAACACGACGATAAATACGACCCCGGCCGTGAAGGTCGGCAGACCCTGCCATACTACTTCAACCGAACCGCTATAGGCAAAAACCGCCACTACATAAGCCAGCATAATCACAAAGTGGGAGAAATATCCTATGCGGCGCGGCAGCAGTACCACTGCGTGCCCGGCCAAAGGCATGAGAACCAGCGCATTAAAACCAGCGCCTTTTCCAAGGAAGACAATCAACCCGCCAACGACAATTTGAATACCAAAATATAGCAGGGACAGCGGCATGGATTTTGTCCTCGCGCAATAGGCGTAGCCATAAATCCCAATCGCCAGATAAGCTGTCCCTAGTCCAATCAGGATGGCAATTTTGTATGGGCCAGCTGATTGTAGTGAACTAAAAGTCGCAAAATAGGACGCCAACACGACGACTGCAAACGCAATGTCTGCGTCTCCGCCTGTCCGGATAATGGACGGGTTGGTGCGGTTCATGGAGTTTATTATAGCACCGGGGTACCTCAGGTTTTGCGTGAAAGCCTGACTTCAAAGTCCTATCTTTTCTTGTGACCTGCGCAGCTAGAATGGGACTCTGCGTATGACCCAAATCACTACAATTTGGGTCAAGTTTGGCTTAAGTTTTATGGGGGCATATTAAATCGAATAAATTACCAGGATGTGACAATGAACCTATTGATGCTTTATCCAAAATTTCCCGAAACTTTCTGGAGTTTCAAGCACGCAATCGAATTTATCTCCAAGAAAGCCACCACCCCGCCACTCGGGCTAGTTACGATAGCCTCGATGCTTCCTGCAAGCTGGAATAAAAAGCTGGTGGATTTGAATATTCAGGCTTTGCAGCAAAGCGAAATCGATTGGGCCGATCTGGTCTTTATCAGCGCGATGAGCGTGCAGCGTTCGTCGGTCGTTGAACTGGTGCAACGTTGCAAAAAAAGCGGAAAGACCATCGTGGCTGGCGGCCCGCTGTTCACCGGCGAATATGAGCAGTTTGGCGAGATTGACCACTTTGTTCTGAATGAAGGTGAAATTACCTTGCCACCTTTTCTGGCGGATTACGCTAATGGGCAGGCAAAGCGGGTTTATTCCACGGAAGATTATGCTGATATACAAACCACCCCGATTCCTGAGTGGAGTCTGTTGAAATTTTCCGCCTATGAATCCATGGCGATCCAATTTTCCCGCGGTTGCCCTTACGATTGCGACTTCTGCAACGTCACTGCGCTGTTAGGTCACCGCCCGCGCACGAAGACTGCGGTCCAGTTGATCGGTGAACTGGATGCGCTCTACCAGTTGGGTTGGCGCCGCAATATTTTCATGGTGGACGACAACTTTATCGGTAACAAGAAAGTGCTCAAGCAGGAAATCTTGCCAGCACTGATCGAATGGCGTGAGGGCAAGACCGGCTGCCAGTTTATCACTGAAGCGTCGATCAACCTGTCCGATGATCCGGAATTGATGGACATGCTGGTGAGAGCCGGCTTCTTTTCCGTCTTCATTGGCATCGAAACCCCCGAAGAAGCTTCGCTCACCGAATGCAATAAGAAGCAAAATCAACACCGCGATTTACTTGAAAGCGTCCATAGAATGCAGAATGCTGGCTTGCAGGTGATGGCGGGATTCATTGTCGGGTTCGACAATGACACCGCTGGTACCTTCCAGCGGCAGATTGATTTCATCCAAAATTCCGGGATCGTCACAGCTATGGTGGGTTTACTGCAAGCACCCTTTGGTACCCGGCTGTATAGCCGCATGGAGCAAGAAGGGCGGCTGATCCGTGAGATGAGCGGCGACAACACCGACGGCACTTCAAACATCGTCCCGCGGCTGGATGCAGCCGTCTTACAACGTGGCTACCGCGATGTGATTCAATCTATTTATTCGTCAAAGATGTTCTACGAGCGGGTCAAGACATTCCTAACCCATTACAAACCCGCATATCCCGCGGTCAATCTGCGTTTAAACGAGATTCAGGCTTTTTTCCTTTCCATCTGGCGCATTGGCATCCTTGGTCCTTCTCGCAAATATTATTGGAAACTCCTCTTCTGGACGTTGGCTCATTACCCGAAAAAATTCGCCCTTGCGATTACCATGGCGATTTACGGGTACCACTTCCAAAAGATCAGCGCAAAGGCGGTGACCCGGTCGATCCACCAGCCAATCAGCCAGCCAGCCTGAGAAACCATCCCTCTCTATGGTTATCAAAACCTCCCCTTCCGGGGAGGTTTTTCGCTCGTTAGATGGCCTTTTCACGCAACCGCGAACTCAGGTAGTCCATGGAGGCAACCACCAGGGCGATCGCCAGCATTTGCAGGCTGGCAGCCCGGTAGTTGAGCAGGTTGATGTTCTGGTAAAGCAGGAACCCAATCCCGCCGCCGCCGGCAAAACCGATGATGGTGGACATGCGGACGTTGATATCCCAGCGGTACATGGTAAAGGATATGTACGGGGGTACGATTTGCGGAACAACAGCGTAAACGATGGATTGAAGCCGGTTTGCACCTGTCGCGGTGACAGCTTCCATTGGGCCCGGCAGGATACTCTCGACCTGCTCGGAATACAGTTTGGCCAGCGCCGCAATGGTGTGCAGCGAAAGCGCCAACACACCGGCAAACGGGCCGATTCCAACCCATACGACGAAAACGATAACCCAGACCAGGGCTTCAATCGAACGCAAGGCATTGAATACCGTGCGGGCGATGTAATACAGCACGATGCCGACTGGCAAGTCATCCTTCGGCGCCATCCGGGCAGAAACGATCAAGCCTAAAGCTGCGCCAATGGCTGCTGGCCAGTAAAGCGTGGCTGCTAGATTGTCAAACTCGTAGAACCAGTTTAAGGTCTGCATGATGATAATGGACAATACAGCTCCTGCCAACATCGACAGCAGCATGCTGAGTACTTTTGCTCTTGATTTGTTGACGTGACGGGTAATTACTTTTCCGGTGCGATCGCCGATGGTGGAGAAAATCCCGGCGGCCAAAGCTGCGGTAATTACCACAATGGACATGCCCAGGATGTCTCCCATATCGGCAATAAAGGTTCCCAAAAAGCTAAAAGAGCCTAATCGAGGAGCTAAAAAGTCACCGATTTGAATGGTAATTTTCGTCAGGAATTGCAGGCCTAAAATCCCAATGATTACAGAAACAACCAGCCCAATCATGCGCAGGATGCGCGTGCGGGCTGAGGGACGTGTCAATTCGGCCTGCGGCAGCGCCCAGCGTGCCAGTGGAATAGCAATAGCCGGAGCGACTACCAAACCGACAACATTACCGGCCAAACTCCCGGAGATCAGATCCGCGATTTGACTCCCGTATTTGGACACCTGAATGCCGATAAAAATTCCTAGAGGGATCAAAAGCAGATTGAGCGCGATCGAAATTAAAGGACTTTTAACATCCTTCATCAGGTTTTTCGCAGCGATGAATGAGAGGGGGATGGCAAACATGGTGCCAAGGGTGGTTGCCAACAAAGCCAGGAATACGGTTTCAACAATCTTATCCCAGGTATCGACCGCGGATTTCGATATGGTTGGTGCGCCAACATTGGTTCGGGTAATCGTCCGCATGGTTTGGACAGCAGTATCCGGGCGCGCCGGGATGCGAACTTCAGCGGTAAACTCGCCCCTGGCGTCCGTTGTGAAAGTCCCAATGCCCAGATTCACTTGCGAAGGCGGAATAAAGGTAATTGGTCCGGTTGTGTTTGGTTGGAAGTTGAATCCTCTAACCGTGACCATCGTACGTGGATCAGCGCAGGCAGGTTCAATGGTGATATACGGGCCAGATTTATCCACCTCTGATGCGGAAAAGCCGCCAGCCGGGCATGGAACCATAAATTGCTGTGAGACGATGACTTCCGTTTTTTGATAGGTCAACAAATCGGGTTTAGCCAGCGCACGCAGGATGCGTGTCAATTGCTGCTGCCGCCGTGGATTGCGTGTCTCATCCAGGTTAACTTTGGTAACCTGAAAACCGAAAGCATAAATAATGATCACGGCAATAACTGCCAGGCCGACACCCAGTGAGCGCAGAACGGGTTTGAAATTTTTCATGGCGTCACTTACCCAACCCTCTCGGCGTCGCGGCCGTAAATATCTTTGAATTTTTTGTCATCTATTTCCTGCGGAAGCCCGTCAAATACCAACCGGCCTTCATTCAAGGCAATTACACGGTCGGCATAGCGGTGCACCAGATCCAGAAAATGTAGACTACACAACACCGTGACCCCTTCTTCTTGATTGATTTGTTCAAGGTAAGTCATTATGCTATGAGCTAAAACCGGATCCAGACTGGCTACCGGCTCGTCCGCCAGGATCATTTCAGGATCCTGCATCATGGCACGGGCAATGCCTACCCGCTGCTGCTGCCCGCCGCTGAGTTCATCAGCACGGTTCTTGGCTTTGTCGGCGATACCGACACGGCCAAGTTCGTGCATTGCCTTGTCAAGATCGCTTTTGGGAAACTTATTAATCAAACTCCAGAACGGATTGACATATCCCAGACGGCCAGCCAACACATTGGTCAATACACTGGAGCGGGCGACGAGATTAAAATGCTGGAAAACCATACCGATTTTGCGGCGGATAAACCGCATATCTTCTTCCGAGGCGGCCGTGACATCCAGATCATTCCAAAATATTTTGCCTCCAGTGGGCTCAACCAGACGATTGATGCAGCGCAAGAGCGTTGATTTCCCAGAGCCGCTCAGGCCAATAACTGCTAAAAACTGACCTTCTGGAACGTCAAAACTGACTTCCTTCAATGCCTGGACACCGCCATCATACTGCTTGGTTAAGTTTTGAACTTTTAGCATTGAGTTGTCCTTCGATGAGTGAATTTGTACGCTATTTTACCTTACAAAAAATATTAACAAAATAACGGGCAGGGTTCAATCTGCCCGTTATTTGACTTGGATTACATAGATTATTTGCCGAGGCTTTCGAATGTGATGCCGTTCGCCTCAACCATCTGGCGGACGAAGTCGTAGTCGGAGTCCAGCGCAGCGCTAAGGCCAGACCAGCCGTAGAAATCTTCGGATCCAATGGATTCTTTCCAGGCATCGGTCGCGGCGAAAGCAGTCAAGGCTGCTTCGATGGCCGTGCGAGTTTCAGCCGGGAAATCCGGGCCAAAGGACAGGGTGTCATTCGGGATGTCGGGTGACAGGGCCAGGATGCGAACCTTCTGAACTACGTCCGGTGCTTCCTCGCGGATGTTGTTGCGGGCGTCCAACAGTACGTATCCGTCGCAAACGATGTTCTTGCCGGTATCACTGATCTTGCAGTTTTCGATGACCGCGTCAGGCATATCCGGTGCATCGCCCTTTTCCCATTTCGCTACGCCTTCGGGCACCGCAAACGGGCTAAAGAAGGTGGTCGCGAAGTCAACTTCGCCGTTGTAAACTGCTTTCACAGCCTGCGGGTGACCGCCGGTGGCGATGGATTCGCTGGGTTCAATCCCTGCCGCTTTGAGCATAGCCAGCGGGAACATGTAACCAGAGGTCGAACCGGCGTCGGTGTAACCCCATTTCTTGCCATCCAAATCTTCAATGGTTTTGATGTCGCTGTCGCGAGCTACCAGGAACTGCGCCCAGTACACGTCCCAACCACGGCGAACCGCTTTGAAGGCAACATCAACGCCGCACAGCTCATTTGCAAAAACATAGCCGAGGGCGGGGATAAAGCCCATGGTGTCAGCTGGGGAGGCGCACATCTCTTCGATGGTGGCGGCGTAGGAGGTCGGGACACTGACCTCGAAGGTCAACCCGGTGGCCTGATTCAAAGCATCGGCCAGCAATTGACCGCCGCTAACGATTACACCGGCATCAACAGACGGGACGAAAAGGACTTTGATCGGGTGTTCCGGGGTGCCGATAGCAGGCGCTGGCGTTGGGGGAACAGCCGTCGGTTCGGGAGCCTTGGTGGGGATAAGCACCGGAGCGGAGGTAGGCTCAGGCGTGGGCGTCGCAGCCGGCTGGCAGGCAGCCAGAGCAAAAGACGCTAACAAGAGCACGGAAATTACAACGTACAGACTACGGCGATTTAAATGCATCTGTTCTTCTCCTTTGAGGTGATTGGTAATTCCTGTCGTGGACAGGTTTGATGATTAAATATATCCGCTTTTTTGAATCGTGTAAAGTTGAGACCACCTTACAAATTCTGTTTATCTGATAATAAAAAGCAGGCCAGTTGCCCAACCTGCTTATCCCGAGACCTTACTGGATCTGGGCTAACTGGTCTGCCAAAATTTCATTGGCTTTTACGTTGATTGCATCCAACAGTGAAACGACATCCCCGCCGTCCACGATCGCAGCCATTGTAGCCTCAACTTCATCACGGACGAAGTCGTATCCAGGCACGGGTGGCTCGAAGTGCGAGTACGCCAGCATGTCGAATGCGGTTTTATAGGCAGGATCGGCCGCAAAGTAGCCAGCCATCTTGTCGGCAACGCTTGCGCGTACCGGGAAGTACTGCGAAACCTTTGCCCATTTAGCCTGTACTTCGGCGTTGGTGTAGTACTTCAAGAACAGAAAAGCTGCCAGTTCGCGCTCAGGGGTTGTGTTCGGAACGGAGACTGAGGCGCCGTAAACATTCATGACCGGGTCAGGAGTGGTGTGCGGAATCGCCGCAACCGACCAGGCGAAGTTTGCGCCTTCACTGGCAGCCTGAGCGTAGAATGGCAGGCCAGAGCTTGAACCGACGGTGAACAACAATGAGCCATTGCCAAAATCAGTCTGGTCGCCATAGGCTTCGGTCACTTGTCGGGCGCAACCGCTGTCGAACAGATCCTTGAGGTATGTCATCGCAGCTACGCCAGCCTCGCTATTGTAGGTGAAGGAATTGTTTTCGTAGTCGTAAACATCACCGCCAAAAGCGAAGGTCCAGGAAGCGAAGCGGGAAGCATCTACAGACAATTCGTAGCCGATGCTGCCTTCAACAGTCGCCTTGGAGAACGGAGTGGTCGCAGCTTTGCAGGCCATTTCCTTGAATTCTTCAGGAGTGGTGGGTGGAGCGTCGTAGCCCAGCTCCTTCAACCAGTCGCTGTTGTAGTACATCACTTCCATGGAACGGTTGGGGGGCAGCGCCAGGCGGGCATTGCCGAAGTTGGGGAAGACATCCTGCGCCCAGAAGCCTGGGAAGAAGTCTTTCTGGTCTTCTTCAGAAATGCCCCATTTCGGGCTGTTGACCAGCGGATTCAGGTCAAGCAAACCTTCGGTCAATTGATAAGTGGCTGCCTGGTTCTGGTAAGCAACTACCAGATCAGGCACATCCGGGGTGTTCAGGATGGGGAGCATTTTGGTGAAGATGTCACCATAGGAACCCTGGTACTCCGCCGTAACCGTGATACCCCACTCATTCGTTTTGTTGAACTCGTCAACAATCTCCAACAAAGCAGTTTCGCGCGCTTTGGTGTGCTGGTGCCAGAAGACAATCTGCTGACCGCTTGGGTCCACATCGGCCCACGCATCGGTGGGAGCAGGCTCTTCGGTCACAACGGGCACTTCAGCCTTAGTAGGCTCGACCGCCGGGGGCAAGGTTGCCACCGGCTCGGGGGTCGTAGTGGCAGCCGGGACGCAGGCGGTCATTACGAAGACGGCCACCAACAGCATTGCGATCATCGCAGAAAACTTATTCCTCATCTTGTCCTCCAAAAATAAAGTGTTGGGATTGGATTAGGTAACGGATCGGGATCCGTAGGCCACGATGGAAATTTATCCCTTTAATCCGGTAGTCGCTATTCCCTGGGTAAACTGTTTTTGCGTCAGGAAATAAATAACCAGAATGGGGATCAGGGTGATAACCGCGCCCGCCATGAGCAGGTGCGTTTCAGGGCCGGCTTCTGACACGAAGGTCCACAGGCCAACCATTAAGGGGCGCCAGGTCTCTCGGGTGGTGACCAGCAGCGGCCAGGCAAAGGCATTCCAGGAACCGATAAAACCAAAGAGCAGCACAGTCATGATCGGCGCCTTGGAAATCGGTAAACAGATCTGGGTTAGAAAGCGGAAATGGTTAGCGCCATCAATTTGAGCGGCATCCCACAATTCATTCGGGATTTGCGCAAAAAACTGCTTCAGCAGGAAAATGCTGAAAGCGTTCGCCATAAAGGGTACTGACAGCGCCTGTAAAGAATTTAGCCAGGAGCCGCCCGGCAGTGGGATGATCGTGCCGCGAACCAGCATTAAATTCGGCAGCCAGGTGATGGTTTCCGGAATCATCATAGTACTCAGCAAGATCGCAAAAATGGCATTCCGGCCTTTGAAGTTGATACGGCCAAACGCATAGCCAGCCAGGATGGAGGTGGTTAACAGCCCTACCAGGGTTACACCGGTGATGATGACACTGTTCCAGAAATACTTGGCAAACTTGGCTTCATTCCAGGCTTGAATGTAGTTGGTAATTTGCGGAACAGCCGGGAGCCATTTGCGGTTAATGGTTTCTCCCAGAGTCATTAGCGAAGTCGAAACCATCCAAAAGAACGGGATTAGGGAAAGCACAGCCCCGATGATCAAAACAAGATAGATCAGGCTCTTATTTCCAGTTCGCGGTCCACGTCTGACTTTTTGGACCGGGTTGGTTTCAGACCTGATTTTATCTGGGCCGGTCGCGGGATTAACCATAAAACACTCTCTCGCCAAGGATCTTGTTTTGAGCTATTGTCAAACCCAAAATGATCAAAAACAACACAATCGATTGAGAAGCAGCATACCCAAAATTGTTTTGCGCATAAAACACATCAAATATTTGGACGCTGGCTGTGACCACCGTATTTTGCGCATTCGGCGTCGCCATTACATAAAGGTGGTTGAACGCTTTGAAAGTGCCAATGAACGACACAAGGAATAGGTAAAACGAAACCGGTGAAAGCAGCGGGATGGTCACATTTTTGAACGCACTCCAACTGTTGGCGCCATCGATTTCGGCAGCCTCATACAATTCCTTGGGGATTCCCCCCAGCCCAGCCAGAAATATGACGGTGTTATAGCCGAAAAACGACCAGATCCCAAAAAGGATGATCGTCCCAAGCGCAAGACTGGGACCTGCTGCAATCCCATCCAGTTTCAACCCCAAAAAGACTTCCGACATCGCTTTAGGCTCGAACAGCCATTTCAACGGCCCGGCGTTGAACCAGGATAGCAGAATATTCGCCAGCGACGTCGCTCGTGACGAGAAAATAGTGCGGAATACAACGGCAGTGGTCACTACCGGGGTGACATACGGTAAAAAATAAATCATTCGGAAAACTTCTTTGCCGCGGATTTTCTGGTAAAGCAGGTAGGCGAACATAATGCCAATTGCCAGCTGGAGCGGCACTGTCCCTACGGCATAGAAGATAGTAACGATGAGGGAGTTAAGAAAATCTTCATCACCGGCGGCGATCATTTTGCCCCAACCCATCGACATGATGATGCCGGCAACGATCAGAACGACCGCTGCACCGATTTGCAGAATGCGCATCAGGTTGGAGTTGGACTTAAAAGCGCGCGTCCACAGCCAGTATGCCAGTCCGAGCAAGCCCAGTCCCCCAATGAAAATTGCGAATCCACCCCAATCGCCGAATATTTTGATGTAATTGACCAGCCCAGTGAAATCGCCTTTTCGAATCCGCCAGTTAAACAGACTCATATAGACTGAATAAATGATTGGAAAGAGTCCAAAAACCAGGATAATAATGACTGCCGGGGCGACAAAGGCATAACCGGTAAGGTTTTCCTGCAATGCTCGCAAGGAATGTATTTTCTTTTTTGGAGGTTTCAGGGTCACGCCGGTCGTTGCTCCCACTCGCTCACTCCCGATTTCGTACCGCTAACTTCATCCAAATTATGACAGCCTTTTTAAAATCAAACCATATTTTTTGGTCATGAAATTGGTATTATTTTAGAAAATTAAAATATACCAGAACCGGATCATGGTCGCTGGTTCGTTGGCTTGCCAGGAATTCTGCGTTTATGTGCACGATATCAATCTCAGTCAGCAGCGTCCCGAGTGGTTTGGTTACCAGAATGTGGTCCAGCACCTGTGAATTTCCCTCAAAGACGTACGTATATTGTTCTTCGATGGGCATCAACTCAACAACATCCACCAAATTGCTACCCTTCAAGGCTCTTAACGGCTCTGAGAATTGAAAATCATTCATATCGCCCGCAACCACAACTAAAGCTTCAGGATCCAATATCTGGATTTGAGCTACAAAGCGTTGAATGATGTTCGCCTGCTGAATCCGCTGCCTTTCAGAATCCACTCGTGGGGGTTGGTACAACCCATACAGGGCAGTATCAGTGCCTTTTGAATTCAGGTGCGCGCCTATTATGAATAATGTTTTACCCTGGAAGCTAAATTCGCCAACCAGCGGCTTGCGGCTGTCGTAAAAGGCGCCGGCATCCGGTTGGATCCGTCCAGGCGATTGGGTCAGCTGCAAAAAACCCGCATTTAATACTGGCTTAGACCCTGAAGAAGGATTTCTTCCACGGTCAACAAATTGCAGCCCTCGGTCGGTGCGGAAAAGGAACCCAACCCGGATATTGCCGCCCGCCTCACCCCCATCTCGGTTGTCCACTGGCGGGACATCGCGGAATTTATATTCAGGGCCGCCGGCTGCCACAATGGCATCCATCAATAAGCGGTAGGTCTCATTGGCATCCACCGTCCCATCATCCAGAATCCCGTTATTATCCTGTATTTCTTGTAATACCAGAATATCCGGCGATTTCAAATGCTTAACGATTTGTTTGGCCAAATTCATGAACCGGTTCGGTCCATCGCGCGCATCCAGGTTTTCCACGTTGAAGCTGGCGATGACCAGCTCCCCCTCCTGTGCCGGTCGAGCTGTCTCCGGAGTCAATTTCCCGTGGATGAAGCTCGCTTTCATTGTCAATTGGAACTTATAGTTGCCGAAGGAGTAATCCAGAATGCCAATCACGGGTCCAGCCAATCGATCACCGGTAACCGCCTCTGGAACAGGGCGCAGGCCGTCATCCAGCAAGATCTTTTCCGGATTTTGATCTTCTATACGCAATAACAATCCGCCGCGAGTCGTGAAAAGTCCGGCCTGGTCAATTCCTTCCGGAACGACGGCAGTCTCCTTATAAGCGTTGGTTGCTGCTACCACTCTCGCCGAGTTAATTTGCAGCAGCATGGACTCAAGGCTCTCGTAAAAATCAATCCCATCCTGCTGTGGGTCAAATTGCTTCCCGCTGTCATCATCGATCACTTCAGTTGGCGGAATGCGCCCGCCAACACCCAGCACAGTCGGCGCAGGCAGTTCATTCCCGGATGACATAATTTCGACCTCGGGATCTACGATATGCGTAATCGGTTGATTATGGTTTTCCAGCCCACCCGGGTAAAATTCCTCGACCACTCCGCTGACCCGGACTGCATCACCAGGCCTTGTCCGCGGCACGACAGCCGTGAAAACAAAAATTCCCTCCGAGGTGCCTTCGTTCCCGTCTGGATTGGGATCTTGCATGTAAAACCCGCCCGCCCGAAATGCGGTAACAATCCCAGCCACATTCTTGACGGTCTTCCCTTCAAGCGGCGACCGTAAACTGGCACCCTGGATGGTATGGATTCGATCCCCGCTGACAACCCGAGGCTGCAATTCCGCATTCGGCGCTGAAACTTCTCCAGGGACTGGGGCTGTTGGCAATGGCCTGGCGCAGCCGGCAACCAGAGCTATTAAAAGAATAGTTACCCCTGCCAGATGAATTCTTTTAACTGTTCGGATCATGAATTATGATAATTCCAATGCAAGTAGGTGCCTTATTCTACCAAATTCGAAAGCCTTGAAAAAGTAACATCTCGCGTGGAACTGGTTACATTATTCCGGTTTCTTCTCAATAGCCTTCCTGTAAAATGAGAGTAACCGTTTTCCTTCCCTAAAGGTTACCATGAGCAAATTAATCGCCGCCATTGACCAGGGCACCACCAGCACGCGCTGTATCTTGTTTGATTCCTCCGGAAAAATCATCGCGCAGGATCAGAAAGAACACCGTCAGATTTTTCCGCAGCCGGGGTGGGTCGAGCATGACCCGCTGGAAATTTTGGACCGCACCGGGGAAGTCGTCAATAACGCGATGTCAAAATCGGGTCATTCCGCAGCCGACCTGGCAGCCGTAGGCATCACTAACCAACGAGAGACCACGGTGGTCTGGGACCGCCGTACTGGTAAGCCATATACGAATGCCATAGTCTGGCAGGACACCCGTACGGCAGAGATTTGCGATCAGCTGACCGCGGCAGGAGGCCAGGACCGCTTCCGTAAACATACTGGTCTGCCGTTAGCGACCTATTTTTCAGGGCCGAAAATCCGTTGGATTTTGGACAACATCCCTGGGGTGCGTTCGGATGCCGAAAGAGGATATGCACTTTTCGGCACGATCGATTCGTGGTTAATCTGGAACATGACCGGTGGGCCTGATCATGGGGTGCACGTCACGGATGTGACCAATGCGTCCCGAACCATGTTGATGAATTTGCGCACCCTCGACTGGGACCCGGATATTCTCCAAATCCTGAATATTCCACCCAGTATGCTGCCAAAAGTCGAACCCTCAGCCCAGGTTTATGGCCATGCAAATTTCCTGGGGGGAGTGCCTATCGCCGGCGACCTGGGCGACCAGCAGGCCGCATTGTTTGGACAGGCCTGTTTTACCCCCGGCGAGGCAAAAAACACCTACGGCACCGGCTGCTTTATGCTGCTCAACACCGGTACTGAGATCATCCCAAGCAAAAGCGGGTTGTTGACGACGCTGGGCTACAAAATAGGCACAGCGCCGGCTGTTTATTGTCTGGAAGGGTCAATTGCCATCGCGGGAGCATTGGTACAGTGGCTGCGTGATAATTTACAACTCATCCCATCCTCTTCTGAGATCGAAGGGTTAGCCCGCAGTGTTGCAGATAACGGCGGGATGTATATTGTGCCGGCTTTTTCCGGACTGTTTGCCCCCTATTGGCGCAGTGATGCGCGCGGTGTGATGGTTGGCTTGACCCAATTCATTAACCGTGGACATATTGCCCGGGCGGTGTTGGAAGCTACCGCCTTCCAAACCCGTGAAGTATTGGATGCCATGGAAACCGACTCGGGCGTCCGCCTATCCACGCTCAAAGTGGATGGCGGTATGGTCAAAAACGACCTGCTGATGCAGTTCCAGGCCGACATCCTCAATGTTCCGGTTGTCAGACCGGTCATCACGGAAACAACAGCGCTCGGTGCAGCCTATGCCGCTGGTCTTGCGGTTGGTTACTGGAAGGACATTGACAGCCTGCGCGGACAATGGAGCGCTGATCGGCAATGGTCGCCGATCATGAATGACATAACCCGCACCCGCCTGTACGCAGGCTGGAAGAAAGCTGTGTCTCGCACAATGGACTGGATCGAATTATGAGCGTTACCCAACCGAGTGCAATCATCATCGGGGCAGGCTTTACTGGCTGTGCCCTGGCTTACGACCTGGCTCAGCGCGGGTTCGCCGTCACCGTAGTGGAACGCGGCGAGCTGGCGTCTGGCACCTCAGGCCGGACCCACGGCTTGCTGCATTCCGGAGCACGTTACTGCGTTACGGATGCCGAGGCGGCCGTTGAATGCATCCAGGAAAACATTATCCTGCGGCGCATCGCCAAACAATGTATTGAATACAATGGCGGCTATTTTGTCGCGCTTGACGACGCAGACCTGGCGTATGCACCAGTTTTTTCCCAAGGCGCCCAGGCTTGCGGGATCCCGGTTGAAGAAATCGGAGTCAAACGTGCGCTTGGGACCGAACCCGCCTTGAACCCCAATATATTAGCCGCCTACCAGGTGCCCGACGCTGCATTCGATCCCTTACGGTTGGCCATGGCTTTTGCTGCCAGTGCGCGTCGATATGGAGCGAAATTTAATACTTATCATGACGTGGTTGGTTTCCTGAGGGATGGTAATGGGAATATTTGCGGAATCTCCGCGGTAAACCGGCACTCGGCTCAACCGGTCGAATTCCAAGCGGATATCACAGTCAATGCCACCGGCGCCTGGGCAGGTAAAGTAGCTGAAATCGCCGGCATTCCTGTACCGGTGCGCCCAACTCCCGGTGTGATGGTGGCTTATGAAAAACGCGTCACCGAGCGGGTAATCAACCGCCTGTGCGAACCGGATGACGGCGATATTTTACTGCCGCAGCGCCGCATGGCGGTCATCGGCACCACCTCGTTTGAAGTCGAAGATGCGGATTACATCCCGGTTCACCCCGACCAGGTCAAGGAAATGCACAAACGGGCTGCCCTTTTGGTGCCTGCATTAGTGAATATCAAAATGCGGGGGGCTTATATGTCAGCCCGGCCGCTGATTGGCGGGATGATGAGTGGTCGCAGCCTTTCGCGCACCTTCAAATGTTACGACCACCGTACGATCGATGGGGTTGATGGCCTGGTCACGGTCACCGGCGGAAAGGCTACCACTTGCCGGGTGATGGCTGAAAAAACAGCGGATCTGGTGTGCCAGAAATTGGGATGGCAGCGAGTCTGTGAAACGGCGCAGCATCCACTGGCTGACTATCACCTGTATTACCAGTCCACAGAGGTAGCGGCATGACCGAACAACCCTGGCAAGTCCATTTCAAAATTTACCGGCAACGTTCAGGTCAAAAGCCCTATATCCAAACCTTGACCCTCGCGGTCGATCCGGACGAATATATCCTGGATGCGATTGAACGCATTTGGGCTAACCATGACCGCACCCTCACATACCGTCATGCCTGCCACCATTCCACCTGCGGCGCATGCGGCATGCGCGTCAACGGGTGTGAAAAGCTGGCCTGCATAACCACTATCCGCTCCGTAACCCAAAATGGCGGTAATTTGAGAATTGATCCATTGCGCAACTTCCCGGTCGTTAGCGATCTGGTGGTTGACATGGGTGATTTCTTTCTAAGGATGAATAAATCGGGGTTTGACTCGGTAGCGCTAAGTGAAGCGGCGTGCTTGCCCTATGAAAAACCAAAAATTCTCATGGACCAAGCCGAGCAGGTGACAGAGCGGTTGGTCGATTGTATCGAATGTGGATTGTGCATTTCAGCCTGCCCGGCCGCAAACACCGACAAAGAATATGTTGGACCCGCAGTCCTGGCGTCAATCCAGTTTATGTACGCCCAAAACCCCTCGCAGGAACTCATCGACCAGGCTGACCATCATAGCGGGTTATGGCGTTGCCACAGCGCCTACGAATGCACTCAGGTCTGTCCATCCGGTGTGGATCCGGCCTGGCGGATTATGGATATGCGAAAAAAGGTATTAACTGATCGCATTAAATCGATCTTTAGACCCCGCTCGCAGGAGAAGAAAAATGCCTAACCAGCCTGAAGCAAACAATTGGCCGCGCTGGTTTGACCCGCGCAGCCGGTCGTTGGGCACTTTTGGTTTTATCCTCAACCGGGTGACTGCTCTCGGCCTCACCCTCTACCTGCTGATGCACCTGGTTGCCCTCGGCCAACTCGCCAAGGGAGCCGATGCCTACGACGGATTTATCGCTCTGGTGAAAAACCCGCTGTTCAAGCTGGGCGAGCTGCTGGTTATCGCAGCCGGGGTTATTCATGGGTTGAACGGCATCCGTATTGCCCTCAATAGCTTCGGGATTGGCGTGCGCCGTCAAAGGAGTACCTTCATCGCCCTGATGGCAGTTTCCGTGCTGGTTATTGCCTTTTTCGCTTACAAAATGTTTTCCGAGGGTTAAGTCATGCGTGAATCATTGTCCCCCAAAAGACTCGAAGGCAGCGGCCGCTGGCTGCTGAAAATTGTCGCAGGATTGTTAATCGTGTTTTTCCTCGGTCTTCATTTTGTGGTCAACCACCTGGTTGCCCCTGGTGGGTTATTAACTTACGCGGATGTGGTCGCTTATTATCAAAATCCCGTCGTCGTGGTAATGGAGATCGCATTCCTCATTGTGGTCATCTCCCACAGTTTCCTGGGATTGCGCTCTATCCTGCTTGATTTGAATCCCTCCCCGGCAGTGCTGCGCTTTGCCAATATCGCCCTGGTCGTCATCGGAACCGCTGCGGTAATTTACGGGACCTGGCTGGCACTGACGATTGCCAGTCGAGGGTAAGCAATCATCTTGACGTTATAACCCCTTCCGACTAAAATACAGGGTCGCTGGGACTGCCAGCACATTCAACTCTCAGGCGTTAGCCTGAACAACCAGATAGAGCGAAGGTAACCTCGTCCGAGGTGAGAGGCGCTCGAAGGATGATGAAATGGAAAAAGCAACGATCGAAGCAACCCGGCGCACCGTAACCGGGAAACAGGTTGGGGCCTTGCGCCGCGCCGGCAAGTTGCCTGGCGTTATGTACGGCCACAATTTTGAGCCTGCTGCTATTCAGATGGATTTCCGCAGCGCCTCCCGTATTCTTAAAGCAGCATCCCAGTCGCAAATCGTGACGATCGTTCTCGATGGCAAAGAAATCGCGACCCTGGTGCGTGAACGCCAGATGGACTATATTCGCAATGAATTTCTGCATGTTGACTTCCAGGTTGTCTCTCTTACCGAGAAGATCCGCTCCAAGGTTTCAATTGAGCTGACAGGCGTTTCTCCCGCGGTAAAAGATTTCAACGGCGTGGTTGTTCATGAAATGACCCAGATCGAGGTCGAAGGATTACCGCAAGACCTCCCCGAAAAATATATCGTGGATATTTCTACCTTGACATCTCTTGGCCAATCCATTTTGGTTAGCGCGCTGAAGGTCAGCGACAAAATCGAAATTCACCACGACCTGGACGCTGTTGTCGTTGTTATCACCGGCGGCGCTGCTGAGGAAGTTGAAGAAGCCGCTGAGGCTGTGGTTGAACCTGAAGTAATCGAACGTGGCAAGAAGGAAGAAGAAGCCGAAGACTAATCTTCGCACAAGAATAAAAATAGGCTGTTCCATCTCCTGGAACAGCCTATTTTTTTATGCTCACTTACGGATTATGAACAGTTAATAATTTTTTTCTAAGAATCCAAGCACTTTTAGAAGCCGCACCGTCATCCGAGCGGTGATCCCCCAAACCAGTTCCCCGTCGTACGGCGCAAAATAAAACAATCGGGTCGTCTGCCCGTCGGAGAAAGTGTAGGTGCGAATTTCGATATTCTTTCGGTCGCCAAGGTAGGCCAGAGGAATTGAAAATACCCGGTCAACTTCGCCAGGGTTGATGCGAATTTGAAACGGCCAGCGAATGCGTGCGATGATGGGGGAAACGACAAAATGAGAGATGGTAATGTAATCTTTCAGCCGCCCAAGGATTTCTACATCGCCTGCTTCAAGACCAATTTCTTCATTTGCCTCTCGCAGAACCGCCTGATATATATTTCTGTCGCCTGCCTCCACTGCGCCGCCTGGAAAGGAGACTTGCCCTTTATGGTCGTTCACGCCTTCGGAGCGGCGGGTAAAAAGCACATGCCATTCGTCGCCGTCCCAGTAGAGCGGGATCAAAACGGAAGCCTTGCGGCCAGTAAATGGTTGCAGGTGGCCGGATTCACCACGGCAGTAGGCGTCCAGGCGTGAACGAATATCTTCCGTGGTCAGGGTTGCAGCGGAATTGTCAAAATCACTCATCTTCGATAAACCCAAATCGATTACTCAGCAGCATCCGTGGCATCAATCTCAGCGTCGATATCGGTGGTCTTCGGTGCAGTCTCGCCCTTTATGCCTTCGATCGCCTGTAAGGTCGTCTGGTCGTCTTCCTGTTCAATGATGACCGGGCGGGCAAATAACAGGAATCCGGTGTGCGCGATCATCCGGTCAACCGGTCGAAAGCGCTCGGGTTCGGCTTTGTAATAACGCAGCAATAGTTCGCAGATGTCGATAAAAGCGAAATTATTCTGCCGCAAAGCCAAAATCAACCGTGATACCTGGTTTGCAGTAGGTAATATAGCGCCAAAAAAGCCGCCGAATTTTAATGCAGTCTTGACCTGCCCGATGAAATCATACGGGTTCTGCACATCCAAAAACAAGGCATCGACGCCGGTTTCATCAAATCCCTCACTGATGTCCCGCAACTTGAAATCGACCCGATCCAGCAACCCCAGCCGATTCAAATTCTTCATCGCCAGCGCTTGCATCTCTGGGCGAGCCTCATAGCTCACCACGCGTCCAGTTTTACCTACAGCGAATGCCAAAGCGGTGGTCAATGCGCCTGAACCGGTTCCGGCTTCCACCACCAATTGTCCCTCGCCAATCCCCATATTGACCAAAATAAACCCGATTTCTTTTGGGTACATGATCTGCGTGGTGCGCGGCATTTCTTTGAGTAAATCGCCTAATGCCGGCTGTAAAATAAAAAACGGGTTGCCCAGGTGACTGGTAACCTTGGTGCCCCAGGGTTTGCCAATCAGGTCATCATGCTTGATCACGCCGCGGTGCGATTCCATCCTGCCGCCGGCCGCGACCCGGATGATAAAACTCTTATGGCGCAGCCCTACCAGCTGGACCAGGTCGCCGTCTTCCACATGGGTGCCGTGCAGATTCCAGCTCACCGCTTCACGCTCCGGGTAGGTCGTTTCGGTCGAGCAGTTTCGGTTTCCGGCTGTTTGGAACTCAGCCAGTACCCCAGCAACATAAACAATATTGCGCTGATGGTACCGATTCCCAATTGCAGCGAGCCAACTTTAAGGAACTCCCAGCCGCGACTGGATCCTATCAGGTGGCCTAGCCAGAATCCGATCATCGCCAGAGCGATGTACAATCCCAATCTCCAGGTCGCTCCGCCGCGCCATAGATGGAAAACTGCCCCGAAGAATATCGGAGCGATAATGCCTAATAATACTGCCTGGATCGTCATTCTGGCTCCCCGATCGTGTTGAAGGATGATTGGATGGTTCCCCCGCCAAGAACCACTTCATCATTATAGATAACAACCCGCTGCCCAACAGTAATATCGCGCATGGAATTTTTGAAATGGATGATAACGTGGTCATCCCCCTGCGGAGTGACCACTGCCGGCGCCAGAGCGGCCCGGTAGCGTATTTTCACCTCAGCTTCAAACGACTCCGCGGGTGCCGCACCGGAAATCCAGTTCATCCCGCCAGCGGTTAATCCGTTTCGCCCAAGACTTGATTCATCGCCTACGACCAGTTCATTGGTTGCCAGGTTTTTCTCCAGCACGTACAGCGGGTGAGGCGCTGCAATCCCTAACCCCTTGCGTTGGCCAATGGTGTAAAACGCAAGGCCCTGATGTTCGCCCACGGGATTGCCATCGGATCGGATAATTTTCCCAGGCTGCGTGACCTCAGGGACATAGCGTGATAAAAATTCACGGTAATCCTG
>CALMGN010000211.1 GCA_937863605.1 uncultured Anaerolineaceae bacterium | reverse complement strand
GTCTGCGCTCATCAGGAGAACCCGGTAATGACCGGAGGCATCCTGGAAAGCTACCGCCGGATCTCATTGGCGCTTACCCGCGGGTTGGAAAAACTGGAGATCAAGGCGAATGCTGAAAGTCAGTACGGCAAACCCGAAGGAACCAACCCTTACGCGGCGGTCTGTTTTGAGGTGCCATCGAACTATGAAATTACTGCTGACGGCAAGAAACTTATCGGCTCAGCACAGGCGCGCCGAAGCCTGGGCGTTCTGCAGCACGGGTCGCTGCCGTTGTTTGGCGACTTGACCCGTATCACTGAGGTACTCAAATTTGAAACCCTGGATGACCGCGCAGCCGCTGCCAGGCGACTGCTCAATCATGCTACCACCGCAGAAACTATTCTGGGGGTTGCCCCAACCTGGAAAAGCGCCGCTGAAAGCTTGAAGCAGGCTTTTCAGGAACAAATCCAGGGTGATTTCGTCGAAAGCCAGCCCAGCCTGGCTGAAATCGAACGAGCGCAGATTCTGGAGGCGGAAAAATACGCCAACCCGGACTGGACCTATCGAATTTAGCCTTTGACCGGGTTAATCGTGTACGAAAATGACTTCTTGAAACCCGAGCTGACGCAGCAGCCGGTATAAATAGCTTTCTGCGTTCTTCTGAGCTGTATCCAGAATCCCATCCGCGATCGCAGCTTTCTCGATTTCTTCCTCAGCCGCCTTACGCGCCAGACTTTCAAGAGTGACGTCGCCGCGTTTCAGAATGCCCGTTTCGCGGTCGTAAACGTAGGACCGCTGGTTGTCAAGGGTTGCAACGAAGATTTCCGCTTCCGGCAGCTGAACCATCAGCACGCCGTTTTCAACCCACATCTGATCCGCCCCCAATTTTTCCAGGTCAATCCCGGCAATAACCTCGCCGTGCGCTACAAATAACAGCCGGTCGCCAAATAAAAAGCCAAGAGCGCCCTGACTGACTTCGGCGGTAATCACCTTTTCCATACTGTATTGCACGGTTTCCAGGCGGGCTAACGACCGCACCTCGCGCAGGATGGTCACCGGGTCGGGTATAACAGTTGGCGTGGGATGTAACACATTGGTCACCTGGGTGGACAGGTAATTACTGGCCTGTTCAACAGGTTGAATAGCTTTTAGAGCTCCGTTTTTTAATACCACACCGGTCGCGACCAACAGACCGGCGATGATTACCACTAGAATCAGGATCGTGATGGCTAAGCCTTTGACAAATTGTTGAAAAGTCATTGATGCCTCATTTTAAATAATATTATGGTTGGCAATCTCGTTATTCGACAGGATAAATCTAATTAGTTAAAAACGATTATAATCAAACCACGGCCGGTATCAACCACCTGGAGGGAATCATCGCCGTGCCCTTTATTAAACACCGAACTTTTCTCATAGTTATTATAACAACCATTTTGTCGTTGACCGCCTGCCAGACGGTCACCCCGACACTCACACCCACGCCCACGGTTGGTCCGATCCAACCCACCTCCACCCCTACCCCGGTACCGCTTGGCAGCCCGGGTAATCCCATCCTGATCGGCTACGTTTACAATGACCCAGAAGCCGATACACAAGCTGCCATCGAAGCGCTTGCTGAAGAATTGGACACCCGGACGGGTTACTCTTTCGGGGCGGTGGTTTATCCTACCCATGAACAGCTGCTAAATGAAATGAAAGCTGGCAACGTCCATGCCGCCTGGCTGCAGCCCATCACCTACTTGTATGCCAGCGCTCATGGTTTAGCTCAAGCTGCCTTGCTCACCAATCATTTTGGCACCTATTATTACGGAACCCAGTTTCTGGCCAATATTGAAAATGGCTTCACTGTCTATTTCGACCCGCAAACCAACACGTCCACAGCGGATGCAGAAACAGCGCTGCTGCAGTTGGATGGGCTGCGCCCTTGCTGGGCTGAAGAGGGTTCGCTTTCCGGGCACATCTATCCACTGGGACTTTTCAACCAGCTCAACATCGACTTTCTCCCCGGCGCGGTGGTTCAATCTCACACAGCTGTGATTCGCAGCCTGTATATCAAAGGGATTTGCGATTTTGGCGTCACCTTTTCATACTCCGGTGACCCGCGAACTTCCAGTGCTGTGATTTCGGACCTGCCGGATGTGGATCAAAGAGTGGTCATCATCTGGCAATCCAGCCCGGATATCCCCAATTTGAATTTTTCCACCATTCCAACACTGGATCATGCTTTACGGAGCAATCTGATCAACGCGCTGACCAGCCTGGTAAAAACCGACGAAGGCAAGGCACTGCTGACCCGGGCGACTGGCAATTACGAAATCCAGGACCTGCGGGTAATCGATAATTCGGTCTATGATGTGCTGCGGGAAGTAGTGCGGCGCTCGGGAGTTAACCTTACCGAGTGGCTCGGCCGCTGATAACTGGCCTGCGTTGAAATAGCGTCCCTCATGGCATGGTAAAATCACCGCTATGATTCGTTTCTTGCGGTTCACCGTCAGGGCTTTGTTCACAACGGCCGCAGCTTTTCTGCTGGCTTTTGGGTTGCCCACTTTGCTATCCGAGATTATTTCCCGCAACCGTACCTTCACACCAGACCACGCGCCAAACGCCCCGGTTGCGATTGTGTTTGGGGCTGGATTAAACCGGGATGGCCAGCCCAGCCCGGTGCTGCGCGACCGGGTTAGCACTGCCGCGGAGTTGTACTTTGCCGGGAAGGTGCAAAAGCTGCTGATGAGCGGCGACAATCGATTTCTGGATTACAACGAGCCTGGCGCCATGCAAGCCTATGCGCTTGAATTGGGCGTACCGGAGGGGGATATTATCCTGGATTATGCCGGGCGCCGCACCTATGACACCTGTTATCGTGCGCTGCATATCTTTGGCGTGACCGACGCGCTTATCGTCACCCAGTCCTACCACTTGCCGCGGGCATTAATGACCTGCCACGGGCTTGGATTGAACGCCTTCGGGGTGATCGCCGATCAGCGGGAGTACCATCCGATTTCGATGCAGCGTTGGCGTATCCGTGAAGTCCCGGCGACCCTGGTGGCACTCTGGGATGTTTACGTCGCTCGTCCCCTGCCCGTGCTTGGCAACCCCGAGCCCATATTTTCGACCAACAATTCAGACCCATCTTAACCATCCGAGGAAATCAATGGATCGCGAAACCGCCTTAGACATCGTACACGAATACATCAAAAATCAAGGTCTGGTCAATCACATGTTGTCGGTTGAAGCCGCCATGCGCTTTTATGCCGTGAAATACGGTCAGGACGTCGAGCTTTGGGGGCTGGCTGGCATACTGCACGATTTCGATTGGGAGATTCACCCGACCCTGGAAGAGCATCCGACCGCTGGAGCGGTGATTCTGAAAGAAAAAGGCGTCCCGGATGAAGTCATCCAGGCCATCCTCAGCCACGGCGTCAACACCGGCGTCCCGCGCGATACCCTGTTCCGCAAAGCTTTGTTCGCCTGTGACGAAATCACCGGGTTAATCACTGCGGTCGCCCTGGTCCGCCCTTCCCGCTCGTTATACGATCTCACTTCTTCGTCGGTTAAAAAGAAATGGAAAGACCGCGCCTTTGCAGCCGGCACCAACCGCGAAGAAATGGCTGAAGCCGCCGAAGATTTTGGCGTCGAACTCTGGCAGCACGTAGATAATGTCATTATGGCTATGCGCACCATCGCTCCTCAACTCGGGTTGGCAGGATAATTGCAACACACTGGTTGCTGATCCTGATCATCCAGCCGAATAGAGGTGTTCAACCATGTCCATTGAAGGAAAAGGGTTCTTTATCTGGAAAATCCGCGATGCTGAAGGCGGTGACCCGGCAAAGATTGTTTCCGCAGCCCAGGCTGGCGGTTTTACCCATGTACTGCTAAAAATTGCGGACGGGCAATACGCTTATAACCTTGACCGCAATTCCAATACAGATTTAGTGGCGCCGGTGGTCGATGCGCTGCACACCGCGGGAATTGGTGCCTGGGGCTGGCATTACGTTTATGGTTACAACCCGGCCGCTGAGGCAAACATTGCCATTCAGCGCTTACAGCAGCTCAAGCTGGATGGCTATGTCATCGATGCAGAAATCGAATATAAACAGCCCGGCCGGGTGAACGCAGCCCGCCATTATATGGACCGGCTGCGCCGTGCTTTCCCCAATCTGCCAATGGCGCTCAGTTCCTACCGCTTTCCATCCTACCATCCGCAACTGCCCTGGAAGGAATTTTTAGATAAAGTCGACTACAACATGCCGCAGGTCTATTGGGAAAAGGCGCATAATCCCGAGCCGCAGGTGCAGCGCACGCTGCGTGAATTTCAAGCAAAATCACCCTTTCGCCCGGTCATTCCCACCGGCCCCGCCTACCGAACCGGCTGCTGGGCTCCCTCGGTAGAGGACACCAATGCGTTTATGGATACAGTCAAAGCCAATAACCTCAAGGGAGCCAATTTCTTCTCCTGGGATGAATGCCGCCGTGACCTTCCGCAGATTTGGGATGCGGCCTCCGCTTATCAATGGAACCCGCCCCCACCCACTTCCGACATTGTAGACAATTATTTTGCAGCACTGAATGCGCGCGATCCGGTCAAGGTGAACAACCTTTATCTGCCGGATGCGGTTCATATTACCTTTGTACGCTCGGTACAGGGCTCCGAGGCACTGCGCGCCTGGTACAACAATTTATTCACCCAGGTCCTGCCCGATTCGGCCTTTACCCTGACTGGCGCATCCGGCAAGGGTAACTCACGTCATTTCACCTGGACCGCCGCCTCGACCAAGGGCCATGTCAGCAATGGCAGTGACACCTTCGGCTTGCTGGATGGCAAGATCGCCTACCATTATTCGTTCTTCCACGTCTCTCGGTAGAATCGGAAAAGGCATAAGCAAAGGAATAAAAGGGGCGGGACTAAATTCCCGCCCCTTTTTATGTACTGACCCCTGGTTTAAGTTCCGGTTGCTGCCCGCAGGGCATTCTGTGAGTGAGCTTGTCGAAGCACCGGTTGCTGCATTCACGGCACGATGTGAGCGAGCCTGTCGGAGCACAGGCATCCCGGACCAGGGTTGAACCCGGACCCTGATCGCGTTTTTACTTCGTGGTTGTTTTAGGCTTGCGCACCGGGGTTTTGGATATTTTTGTGCTGCCAGCTTTACCCGTGCCAGCGGTCGGCTTTTTGACCGCTGGTTTTTTGGTCGCCACGGCCGGTTTCGTCTGGGGCCTGGTGGTCGATTTGGCTGCGGGCTTGCTCGCGGGTTTGGTGGTTGGCTTGGTAGTCTTGCTGGTATTAGTTGTCTTTGCCACGGTGGTTGAGGATTTCCTCAGCGGCTTGGGGGTGAGAGCTTTGGCAGCTTTTTTGGCTGGCATCTTCGCGCCAGTCTCCACCTTTGCCTTGGTGTTAGCAGCACTTGTGCGAGTTTTCGGCGCAGCTTTGGTAACGGTAGTCTTAACTGTCGAGGGAACGGAGGTCGCGGTTTTTGCTTTTACCGCAGCCGGTTTAGACGCCGTTTTCACAGACGGTTTAGGTGTCGCCGCCACCCGTTTGGTCTTGGTGGCCGCGGTTTTTAACGGAGGTTTGGCTGCATCCTTCGGTTTTTCAGCTGCGGTTTTGGAGGCTTTAGCCGCAGGCTCAGTCTTCTGTTTTCCGACTGCCGCTTTTTTTGGCGCAGCAGCCGCCCGCTTTGGTGCAGTCAGACCATCCAGCGGCAGGGCTAACTGATCCACTTGCGCTTCTGGCACAGCTACGCGCCGGGCTTTCTTTTGCGGCTTGCCCTGACGTTTCTCCCAATAAGCCAAACCGTCCTCGATTAACGTCAACCCGGTGATGTGATCGCCCGGTTTCAGGGTAATCAGCTGCTTGGCAGTTGATTGCCGCCGTCCAGCAGGGATCGCGCTGATGGTTTCGACTTTGTTGGCAGCGTCCTTCAATTGGATCACGACTTCCTGCCCTGGGTGACTGTAAGCCAGCGCTATCAGTTCGGCGCCTGGTTGCGGCTTGCAGGCCATGACTCCTTGCCCATAACGCCCTTGCACCGGTAATTGTGCAGTCGGCAGCCGCCAGGCCTTGCCATCCTTTCCAACCAGTAATAGATCAAATTCCGGTAGAATCCGCGCTGCACCGATCAGTTGGTCGCCAGTCGCCAGTTTAATGCCGTTCACTCCAGCGGCCACCAGACCCATTGGCCTGACGTCCTCTTCGGTAAAACGAATGACCATCCCCTTGCATGTCGCCAGCAGAAGCTCCGAATTGCCGTCGGTTAACACTGCCCAGCCGATTTCATCGCCAGGATTGACCTTCGCCAGCGAGAACAGCTGCGTCGACGGCCCTGGCAGGTCGCGAATACTCGACTTCTTTATCAGGCCGGCGCGGGAAACGGTCACAACATAATGCTCATCACCTTCCTCCAGGCGCGTCGGCGTGGAGAAGAGTTGCACTAATTTTTGCCCTTCCTCAAATGGGGAAGCTTTGCGCAGCGGGACGCCATCCTCGAAGCGCTCGACCTCGGGCAGAGACTCCACCGCAATGGCCGCTGCTCGGCCGTCACTGGCCGCCAAAAAGAGCGTCTGATGGGTATTGGTCGCATATACCCATTGCGGCGCGTTCCGACTGCTCCACCGCGGTAAGGAGTCACCGGTAGTTCTGCCGATTAGACCTTCGGCTGATACGCCGACCCAAACATTTCGCGTCGGCATAAGGTCGTGTGTGGTAAGCAGATTGCGCATTTCCGCGCCGTCTTTTAGCGCTACGATCTGGGTGCGCCGCCGGTCGGAATAAGCACTTTTCATCGCTTTGAGCTCATCTCCAACTACCA
Source organism: uncultured Anaerolineaceae bacterium (assembly GCA_937863605.1). Lineage (GTDB taxonomy): Bacteria > Chloroflexota > Anaerolineae > Anaerolineales > Anaerolineaceae > Bellilinea. The sequence continues at coordinate 7,413 of CALMGN010000211.1, read as the reverse complement.
GGCGCAGTTTTTTTGGCGAGTGGAGCAAGCCTTCCAGCTCGCCGATCAGTTCATGCACTTCTTTGTATTCAAGTTCGATTTTGCGGCGTTCCAGGGCTGCCAACCGGCGCAGCTGCATCTCGAGAATGGCATTGGCCTGAAGCTCGGTCAGCTTGAAGCGTTTCATCAGCTTGCCGCGGGCATCTTCCACATCCTGAGCTTTACGAATCAGGTTGATCACCTCGTCCAGGTTATTGAGGGCCACGCGCAGCCCTTCCAGGATGTGAGCGCGCGCCTTGGCTTTGGCCAGGTCAAATTCACTGCGCCGCCTTACCACTGTGATGCGGTGTTCCAGGTAAACTCGCAGCGCTTGCTTAAGGGACAGCATATGCGGTTCGCCATCCACCAACGCCAACAGCGAGATTCGGAAGGTTGATTGCAACGGGGTGCGGCGGTAAAGGTCGCGCAGGAGATTTTCTGTTGCTGCAACCTTATTAAGTTCGATGACAATGCGCATCCCCTGGCGGTCGGATTCATCCCGCAGATCGCTGATGCCTTCCAGTCCGCCTTCACGCACCAGTTCTGCGATACGCTCAATCAATGAGGATTTGTTGATCTGGTACGGCAATTCGGTAATGATGATGCGATTTTTACCGCGCCCCATTTCCTCCAGGTGAATCTTGCCGCGCAGTGTGACCTTGCCGCGGCCGGTGGCATAAGCTGAGAGCAAATCTTCGCCGTTGTTTTCGTGCAGGATGATGCCGCCGGTCGGAAAGTCAGGCCCTTTGACATATTTCATCAGGTCACTGACGGTGACATCTTCCTGAGATTCCCATCTTTCGAGCAGGTAGTTGAGTGCATCGATCACCTCGCCCATATTGTGCGGCGGAATGCTGGTCGCCATGCCGACGGCAATGCCGCTGGCGCCATTGACCAAAAGGTTGGGGATGGCTGCCGGCAGGACGTCCGGCTCATTCAGAGAATCGTCAAAATTGCGGGTGAAATCGATGGTATCGCGGTCCAGTTGAACCAGAATATCCACCGCTGCCGGGGTCAGTCGCGCCTCAGTATAGCGCATCGCCGCAGGCGGGTCTCCATCCACCGAGCCAAAGTTACCCTGGCCGTCAACCAATGGGTAGCGCATGGAAAAATCCTGTGCCATGCGAGCCATGGCTTCATAAACGGTCTGATCACCGTGCGGGTGATACTTGCCCAGTACTTCACCGACAATCCGGGCAGATTTTTTGTAGGAAGAATCTGCACGCAAACCCATGTCGTACATACCGTATAAGATCCTGCGCTGAACGGGTTTTAGTCCGTCGCGCGCGTCTGGCAGCGCCCGCGCCACGATGACGCTCATGGCATAATCCAGGTATGATTGCTGCATCTCCTGGTCGATATCTACTCGTTTTACCAGCCCAATTTCCATAATAAACTCCTGCCGCGCTGCCTTGGCAACGGAAGATAGAAAACTTGATCGCGCCTAAGTTTATCACGGTTTAGCCGTGGGTTTTCCTTCCATGGACGGTTAAATATTCGGCAGTGATCATTGCGCAATTGCTAAATATTTAACCAAAAACCCCGAGGGTACACCCTCGGGGTCTGTTTTTCAACACGAAGACGTTTATGAACTGGTAATGTTGGTGATCGAAATGCGCGAGTTGTCCTCGACGAAATCACCGCTGGTGAAGCGACCTTCCTGGAAGCCCGTGCCGGCTGGGATCAGCTTGCCAATGATTACGTTTTCCTTCAGACCAAACAGCGGATCGGCTGTTCCAGCGATTGCTGCACCCGCCAGGACCTTGATGGTATGTTGGAAGGAGGACGCCGAAAGGAAGGAGTCCGTGCTCAGAGAGGCCTTGGTGACGCCCAGCAAAATTTCAACGTAACGTGCGGGTTGTTTGCCTTCAGCGACCATTTCCTCATTGCGGCGGTGGATCTCCAACCGGTCAACCAGGTCCATCGGCAGGTAGTGCGTATCACCGGGTCGAATGACTTGCACGCGGCCTAACATTTTACGGATGATGACCTCAAAGTGCTTATCATTGATGTTCTGGCCCTGTGCACGGTACACCTTCTGAATTTCAGTCATCAGGTACATCTGAGCCGAGTCGCGCCCTTTGATCCGCAGGATGGTGTGCGGATTCAGCGAGCCTTCGGTGATCGGTTGACCAGCCTCTACATGATCCCCGTCTTTGATGAGAATGCGCGAGGTGCTTGGAATTTCATCCTCTTCGGTCTCGCGTTGTTCATACGAGACGACCACCTTGCGGTCTTCGATGCGCACCTTACCGGTGTGTTGAGCCGTGATGGTGGCTTCACCCTGGGTCGCAATCGGATCGCCCAGAGCAACGGCGCTTTCATCCTTGACATTAATATCCCAGGATTCGGGGATTGCATACTCGTCGCTAACCATTTCAGCGTGATCAACACGAACAACACGCTGTTCGGTGAATTTTTCCGACTGGATGATGCGTGCCACACCGGATATCCGGGTGATGACCGCTTCGCCTTTCGGCATGCGGCGGGCTTCGAACAGCTCTTCCACGCGGGGCAGACCGGTCGTGATGTCACCCCCAGCTGCCACACCCCCGGTGTGGAAGGTGCGCAGGGTTAACTGTGTGCCTGGCTCACCAATAGATTGGGCAGCCACGATACCGACCGCTGAACCCAACTTGACCAATTCACCGCGGCCAAGGTCCATGCCGTAGCAGTGCTGGCAGATGCCGTGGGAAAGTTCGCAGGTCATCGGTGAACGGACTTTGACGTTCTCAAACCCGGCGTTTAGCAGAGTCTTGATCAGAACATGATCCAGCATGGCGTTGCGTTCGGCCAAAATCTCGCCAGTTTGCGGGTCCAGCATGCGTTCGGCGGTCATACGGCCATACAGACGGACGCTCAGCGGCTGACCGGCCACGTCATCGGCTTTTTTGATCCAGATGCCTTCGCTGGTTTCGCAATCTTCCTGGTTGACGATCATGTCCTGGGCAACATCCACCAGGCGGCGCGTCAGATACCCGGCGTCAGCGGTACGCAGCGCGGTATCAGCCAGACCTTTGCGGGCGCCGTGCGTGGAGATGAAGTATTCCAACGCAGTCAGACCTTCGCGGAAGTTCGATTGGATCGGCAGGCGGATGATGCGCCCGGCCGGGTCGGCCATTAGACCGCGCATACCGGCCAGCTGCGAGATCGGGCCAAAACCGCCCTTGGTCGCGCCAGAGTTGGCCATGGTGGACAGATTTCCATTCGGGTCCATCCCGCGGCGAACTGCATCGCCGACGTCCTTGGTGGTCTGCTGCCAGATTTCAATTTCACGCTCGTTGCGTTCCTGTTCAGTCAGCAAACCGCGGCGGTATGATCGCTGCACATTTTCGACGCCTTCATTGGCCTTAGCTAAAATTTCCGCTTTTTCAACCGGCATCGTGATGTCAGCAACCGCAATAGTCGAGCCGGAGCGCATGGCGTATTCAAAACCAATATCTTTGACCGCATCGGCGGTCTCTGTAGTAATTTTTTCGCCGCAAATGTCATAAACGCTGGCGATCAGGTCTTTCACGCCACCTTTGTCGAGCGCCATATTCTGGAAACGCATCGCATCGGGCAGAATGTAGTTAAAGAGCACCCGGCCAACAGTGGTCTTGATCAGCGTATGGCGCGCTTCAGGCAGGCGGTTGTTTTGCTCGTCGTAGAAGGTATCAACATTGACCTGAATCCGGGCATGAATATCCAGTTGCCCCAGTTGATAGGCCAGGTTGACTTCGTCGATGCTGGCGAAATTACGACCGTTACCGGCATGATCCAGGTCGTTAATCATGGTCAGATAATACACACCCAGTACCATGTCTTTGGACGGGCTGATGATCGGCTCTCCGTCTGCGGGCTTGAGCAGGTTACGGGATGACAACATCAGGTTGTTGGCTTCCCAGACCGCTTTCTCGGACAGCGGTACATGCACAGCCATCTGGTCGCCGTCAAAATCAGCGTTGAACGCTGTAGTCACCAACGGATGCAGTTGAATGGCGGAACCTTCGATCAGGATCGGTTTGAACGCCTGAATTCCAAGGCGATGCAAGGTCGGCGCGCGATTGAGCAGCACCGGACGCTCCTTAATCACCTCTTCAAGAACTTCCCAGACCTCGGGGCGGTTGCGTTCGATGAAGCGGCGGGCGCCTTTGACGTTGGCGGCATAGGAATGATAAACCAGCTTGGCAATCACAAACGGCCGGAAAAGTTCCAGCGCCATGGCCTTCGGCAGTCCGCATTCGTACAATTTCAGGGTCGGGCCGACGACGATCACCGAGCGGCCGGAATAGTCAACGCGCTTACCAAGCAGGTTGCGGCGGAAACGTCCCTTCTTGCCCTTGAGCATATCACTCAACGACTTCAGTTCCCGGCGTCCGCGGCGGGAAAGCGCTTTGCCGCGTTGTGAATTATCAATCAGAGAGTCAACCGCTTCCTGGAGCATGCGTTTTTCGTTGCGCACGATCACGTCCGGGGCGCCCAGCTCGAGCAGCCGCTTGAGGCGGTTGTTCCGGTTGATCACGCGGCGGTAAAGGTCGTTCAGATCCGATGTGGCAAAGCGGCCGCCGTCCAGCTGAACCATTGGGCGCAGGTCGGGTGGAATGACCGGCAAAACGGTCATGATCATCCATTCAGGGCGGTTGTTTGAGCGGCGGAAAGCCTCGACCACCTTCAAACGGGTGGTGGCTTTCTTGCGCTTCTGCTTGCTCTTGGTGGTCTTGACCTCGTGCCAAAGATCCTCAGCCAATTTTTCCAGGTCGAGGCGGCGCAGGACATCATAGAAGGCTTCAGCTCCCATGTCGGCGCGGAAGACATTGCCCCAGCGCGATTTCAGCTCGCGGTAACGGTTTTCAGTCAGGAAGGTAAACGGCCGCAGCTCTTGCAGTTCGTCACGCTGGCGTGAATTGTTGTTCTGCGAGGCGTTGGACTGATCTTCCAGCGCATTGCGTAGTCCTTCCATTTCGGTATCAGCCTGAGCGCGAATCTCCTCGATCTGCATCTTGATCATCTCAAGGTCGCGCTGCAGTTGTTCTTTGTATTCACTTTCCAGCTCGTCCAGCCGTTCTTTAACAACTTTCTGGACCTTGGAAATTTGCTGCGTCGAAATCGTCTCGCCGCCGGCAACAATTTCAACGCTGGCAGAATTGAAAACGATGGCGGTGCGGCTAGCCGTACCCACTTTTTCTTGCAGTTGGCGTTCCAGTGACTGGCCTTCCTGGATAACCGGCTCAAGTTTTTGAGCAATTTGCTCGTCACGGCGGGCTTCCATGTCCTGCTTCCGCTGGTTTAACTCGCCAATTTTGTGGTCGCGGCCTTGCTTGACTTCCAGAATGCGGGCGTTGATCTGTTGAGCCTGCTCGCGCTCCGAGAGGTTGATTTCATCGTCCAGGCGTTTCAGGGCTTTCTGGCGGGCATCTTCGTCCACGTAGGTGACGATGTACTGTGCGAAGTACAGCACCCGGTCCAGGTTGCGGCGGGAAATATCCAGCAGCAGTCCCAGATAGGAAGGAACCCGGCGGGTGTACCAGATATGGGCAACCGGGGTTGCCAGATCAATGTGGCCCATGCGTTCGCGGCGCACCGATGACCGAGTGACTTCGACACCGCATTTGTCGCAAATAATGCCCTTATACCGCGGATTTTTATATTTACCGCAGTAGCATTGATAATCGCGGGTTGGGCCAAAAATGGCCTCGTCAAACAGGCCATCCTTTTCCGGACGCAGGCGCCGGTAGTTAATTGTTTCAGGTTTTAGAACTTCACCATACGACCAGCTACGAATCGTATCTGGCGAGGCCAGGCTGATACGAAGTGCAACCAAACTTTTCGTTTCCACTAATATGCCTCCTCAGACTGGAACCCGGGGGGTTTAAATGAGAATGGACGCTAGAGAAATCTCTCAGCGTAAAAATCGAATTAGAGGACTCCCAGGACACACATGCAAACTTGAATTATATCACAAGAACTACATTCTTCAAGTGTTTTTAGGACCAATTTCAAATATTATTCAATTTTTCCAGACCAATTTTGGGATTGATCCGCAATTGACTACCGCTATGAATATATTATAAATCACGATTGCACAATTTCAGCCCCTTTATTTTATGAATCTTGGCTCAGGCGAAGATCATTGCCAGCGGCATCCACAAAGTGGAATGAAAAATAGGCATCAGTCTGGGCAAGCGGCAGCCGGGCATATGAAAAATGATATTCTCCGCTGCTCGTGACTGGAAATTGGCTGTTCCCGAAGGTCATTGCGGCTACCATTTGATTGCTTCGGGCGATGGCAAAGTAATCCATCTCTTTCCCATTGAACGCCGTTCCGCTGATGACATATTCATTTTCTTGCAAATCCAAATTCATATTCCAACTAATGGGTGTATACCGGTTAAATATCACCTGCCGGAAGTAAAAAGCATTCTTGGCTCCGTCTGGCGCTTCTGAAAAAACTAGCAAAAATTCCCCAACTTGAGAGGTGGCGATCAACTGTTGCTCCTGTTGGGGCAGCTTCTCCAGGATCATTTTTTCAGTCTCGGTGCTGCCAAGGATGGAGAGATAAAATATAGCCAAAAACCCTGCCAGAACAACCGCGGCAAAAAGAAAGGAGTACCGGCCTGCCGCGGGTGTTTCGCCATCCGCGACTGAATCGATCGCACGGCGCAGGGGAGGAATCAGGTAGATCAATTTGAAGACACCGTAGCCAAGCGCCACTCCGATGGTGTTGATGATCAAATCATCGATGTCAAATACGCGAAAGCTCAGCAGGAGTTGAAAGACCTCGATCCCGAGCGTGACCAGGAATCCTGTCCCAAGGATTACGCTGAATTTTCTGAATTTTCGAAACAGAAGCGGCAGGAAAATTCCAAGCGGCGCCAATAATACCAGGTTGCCTAATAAATTTCGGACGACACCGGGATAATCTAAATTTTGCAAAAACCGGATGGTTTGAACCAGCGGAACTAAATTGGCATCATTTGGATTAAAGCCGTATAGCACAATATCGATTGGTAAGAAAGTATAGGAAAATACAATGCACGCGTAAAGGAAGAAAAAGTTAATCACAATTTCACGCAGCAGGTGCAGGCTGCCCGCTCGCTTTGTCGCGAGAATGCGATAAATGACCCAGGCGACGACGATGATGAAAAAGATAGGTTCGCTGTTTATTGAAATCAACGACGGTTCCTTTTGCGGCTTCTTTCTGCTCGCCAAAAGATTATACCCGATGGAATTTGACGATCCGTCCCTTTCGGGTCTGCCACCACGCTAGGGCGTCAATTTGCGAGTCCCATCACACCGGTTATTGCCCGCAGGGTACTCTGTGAGTGAGCTTGTCGAAGCATGGTTGCTGCCCGCAGGGCACTCTGTGAGTGAGCTTGTCGAAGCATGGTTGCTGCCCGCAGGGCACTCTGTGAG
>CALMGN010000210.1 GCA_937863605.1 uncultured Anaerolineaceae bacterium | reverse complement strand
TCCAGCATTTCGGGCGGGTAACCGGTCTTCTCGCTGACCGCCTGCAGCACAAATGCTTTGATCTCTTCATCATCGCCATTTATACCGCCAACGGCCGCAGTTACTGGAGAAGCGGCAGGTGCCGCCAGTGCGGCTGTTGGAGCAGCAACGGCTTCGACCGCAGTTGGCTGCGGTTGATTGCCGCCAGCCAAAGAATCACGCATGAAACCGATCACCTTTTCGAGGGTGTTAAATTCCGACAGGCGCAAATCTTCCCGCCGCGGGATGTTGTAGTGAGTGCGGATGGCAGCAAACAACTCGGCTTGCTTGACGGTATCGATCCCGAGGTCAGCTTCCATGTCCAGTCCCAGGTCGAGCATTTCGGCCGGGTAGCCAGTTTTTTCGCTGACCGCCTGCAGCACAAAGGCTTTGATGCCGGCCTCATCCTCGCTGACTGCCGGAGCTATTTGGACTGGTTGAGCCGCAGGCTGAACAAATGGCGGAACAACCGGCTGCACAGGGGTGACAGCTTGTGCCGTGACTGGAATTTCACGGGTCACAGCAGCGGCTGTGGAAATGCCTGGGGCATCCGCCCACAGGGTCGGGCCGTGACCGTACACCCATGTCGATTTCGCCGGGGCCAGTTTGGGGGGACCCGCATGCCGCACCCGCAGGGTGCGCTGGGTGACTTCCAATTCAGCGGCGTCGTAACCGGCCACCCGATTAAGCCACTGATTGTAAACCGGTTCATTTTTTCGATTCTGCCCACCGGGGATAACCCGGAAGAGCACCATGGCGATCTGCGAGCCAAAACCGGCGCCGAGGCGCAGGGCGTATTTGACGTCCACCTTGCCGCCGCGCGAAAGATTCAAATCTCCAAGATCCGGATCCGGTTCGAAGTCGTTGTCATAGTTCGCAATCGGCGGCACAATTCCATTTTCAAGCGCCTTAACTGCCACCACATCTTCGACACCGACGCCCATTGTATGCCCGGTAAAGCCCTTTGTATTGGCAATGATCACCTGGTTGGCGTGATCGCCAAACGTGCTCCGCAGCGCGTGTATTTCAGCTGAAGCCGATCCGCCGCGCGCCGGGGTGTAAGTTTCATGCGACATGAACATGGTCTGGGCAGCAATGGCACCACGTTGAATGCCAAAGCGCAATTCAGCCTGTTCCACCACGCGCTGCATGACCTCACTGACATGCCCAATGTTCAACCGGGTGCCATGGAAGGCGCTGTTGGCGGTCACACTGGAAAGAACTTCCGCAATCCCGCGGATTCCGCGCTCGCGAGCCGCATCTTCTGCTTCCAAAACCAGGGCGGCAGCTCCCATGCCCATTAACATCCCATTACGGCGGCGGTCAAAGGGCAAGGCAGCCAGGCGCACAGTGCCCTCAGTCGTGCTGGCGCCAGAGGCCAGCATGCCGGTGCTCATCCAGGGGGCAAACGCCCCGCCAGTAACGTCGTCGCCAGCAACGATCACCACCCGGCGGCAGCGTCCGCTGCGAATCCAGTCTTCAGCGACCGAAATGGCATGCGTGGTGGTCGCGCAAGCAGCGTTGACGGACGTATTGGGTCCGCGCGCGCCGATGTGCTCGGCAAATTGGGAATGTCCCATCGCCAGAATGCGGAACACAAAGCGCCGGTCAAAGTGGTAATCCAGCTCCTGAAGCTGGGCTTCCAGCGCTGCGGCGCGTTTTTGCATCTGGGTCAGCAGGTCAGTTTGGTCTGCCGGGACGAGCGCGATCAAACCGCGCACTTCCTCCAACTGCTTCTCGAAAGATTTATAGCCGTAGAATTTTTCAGCTTCTTCGGCAAAGCGGTTGGCACCCGGGAAGGCCGAGGCAAAGATCACACCAGTTTCATCAGCCATTGCTTCCGGCAGTTTCCAACGGTCAGGCAACAAGGTGCCTTTGGAGGTCTGGCGGTAGGACATTACCAGAGGGATACCCGCGTCGCGCAGCGCCTCAATGCCGGCTGCGATGGCCAACTGGGTGGAGATATCGCAGGCGTCCGCGCGTTCAGCTGGAACGCCAAATTCTTCGACCAGGCTGAACTGCCCGGGTTGACCGGCCAGTTTGAGCGTGCTGTCCAGGTGGTTAATGGTTACCATTTGCGCGCCAGCTTCGCTTTTTTCAAGGCGGACTGGCCGCAAGTCAACCATTCCCTGCCGTACTTCGACCGGCAGCGGTTCGATGCGCTGCTCGCCGTTTAATATCGATCTGACATTACCATCATCGAACACGTGATTTTTCAATCCTGGCAGTCCAAGACCGGCACCCGTAACCACCACCGAACCGGTTAGCGGTATGCGGCCGTCCTGGACAGTGGCTTGCGCATGCGGGGCGGTGCCGTTTCCATTTTTGGGCGCAGTTACTTCCAACGGTAGGCCAAAGACTGCGGCTGGCGCATGGGCAGCCATACTGGTGCCTTGTGGTTGGATACCCGCTGCCAACATCCCGCAAAGCGCTTCGTTGAAGCTCACCACCGCCCCCTTGCGCGGATGGTTGGTTGCCAGAATGGTGACATCCGTCTTATCTTTGAGATTATCGGTTGCCAGGGCATTCAAAACCCGTTTTGGACCGACTTCCACATACGCCCGCACGCCTTCAGCGTACAGCGTCTGCATGCCTTTGATAAATTGTACGGGGGATGCCACTTGCTGCCCGAGAATATCCAGGATTTCAGTCCGGGTGGTTGGGTAGAGTTCACCGGTCACATTGGCAACCACCGGAATTTTGGGGCTGTTCAGGCTCATGCGGCTGATGATGGTTTTGAGCGGGCCGGAAGCTGGCGCCACAATTTTGGTGTGGAAAGCGTGCGACACCGGGATTTTTGTCGCCTGGAAACCGGCGGCTGAGAAAGCGGCCAGGGCTTTTTCAATAGCTGTGGTGCTGCCGCCAATCACCGACTGCACCGGGCTGTTGATGTTGGCGATCACCGCATAATCATCGAGGGATTGCAGGACTTTCTCGACTTCCACGAGCGGGGCAGATACCGCCGCCATTCCGCCGTTGTCCTCCATCGAGACTTTTTTCATCTCGCTGGCGCGTGCGCTGACGACCTGCAGCGCTTCGGCAAAGGTCAAAACGCCAGAAGCGACCAAAGCTGCGTATTCGCCCAGGCTGTGCCCGATTACCAGATCTGGCGAGTAGCCAAACTTGTTCATCAAGCGCAGCATGGCGACATTGGCAGTCAGCATGGCGGGTTGAGTGATGGCTGTATCACGCAAAGCGGCTTCAGCGCGCTTAACCGATTCCTCGTCCCCGTCCACATAAATGTAGCTGGTCAGGCTGCGCCCGAGGATGGGCGTCATGATCTCGTCGGCCTCTTTGAAGGTGTCGGCAACGACCGGCTCGACCTCACATAGATCTTTGAGCATGTTGACATACTGTGACCCCTGGCCGGGGAATAAAAAGGCCAGTTTGCCGGGGGTGCCGCTGCCGCGGTAAACGCCTTGAGCGGTCATGGCCTGCCAGGCATTGGCGGCATTGGTCTCGAAGGCTTTCAGAGCCTTCTCGCCGCGGCTGATCAACTCGGTAGCATCATCGTAGTCAATTACAATCCGTTCTGGACGTGCCAACGCATCCGCTGAAGGCAACTGCCGGGGCGGCAGTTGACCGCTGCGGGCAGCCTGAAGCGCGGAAGTCAGCTTGTATTCCAATTCTTCAGTTGTTTCTGCGCCAAGGAATAACAGCCCGCGATAGGGTTGCACTGCTGCCATGGTATGGGACTGGGTAGGAGTCGGCGCAGCTGAGGGGTTCGAAATGGACGGCGCGGCTGCTGCCGGTTGCATCGTCGGCACTTGTGCGGTCACCTGAGGTACAGAAATAGGTTTAGATTCAGTGGTGAGCAGTCCGGGCACCCATTCTTCAACAACGACGTGGAAGTTGGTGCCGCCAAAACCAAAGGACGAGACGCCCGCACGGCGAATTTCCCCCTCGGGTTTGTCCCATTGGCGCAGGCTGGTATTAACGAAAAACGGAATCCGATCAAATGGAATATTTGGATTGGGTTTATGGAAATTAGCTGAAGGCGGCAGGACTTTGTCATACAAGGCCATGACAACTTTGAACAGGCCGGCTGCCCCCGCGGCGCTCTTCAAATGACCGACATTGGACTTAACCGAACCAAGCGCAACCTGTCCGACCGGCAGGCCGTAATTGCCGAAAACCGAATTCAAGCTGTTAACCTCGGTCACGTCACCGACTCGCGTTGAGGTGCCGTGCGCTTCGATCAAACCCACGCTGGCAGGATTTACGCCGGTGTTTTTCCAGGCGCGTTCAATCGAGCGCTGCTGGCCAATCGGATTGGGTGCTGTGATGCCCTTCCCCTTACCGTCACTGCTGCCGCCGATGCCGCGGATGACGGCGTAGATTTTGTCGCCATCTTTCTCGGCATCTGCCAGGCGTTTAAGCAAAAAGATGGCTGTCCCCTCACCCATTACAAAGCCGTTGGCTCCGTCGGCAAACGGCCGCGAGCCGTCCGGACTGAGCGCTCCGATTTTACAAAACTTGACAAACCCCTCGACCCCCATGTTGCGGTCAACACCGCCAGTCAGTACCGCGTCAAACTGGTGATTAGTCAATCCATCTACCGCGGCCTGCAGCGCCGCCAATGACGAAGCGCAGGCAGCGTCGGTGACGAAATTTGGTCCGCCAAAGTTGAAAACGTTCGCAATCCGTCCGGCTATTATATTTCCCAGTTCACCGGGCATGGTGTCTTCGGTGATATCATGCACTTTGGCGCGGAAGTCATGCTGCATGCCGCTGACCAGTGCTGCCTGGACTTCCGCTGATAAACCGCGGAAGGAATCCAGGCCGGAGAGCGTATCTAAAAATTCCGGCAGCCGGATGCGTAAACTGGTTGTGTAATGGTTCTCTCCCGCCAGCGCATTCCCGAGAATGACTGCGACCCGGTTGTTATCCAGTGGTTTCTGCGGATATCCGTAGTCCAGTAAGGCCTGGCGTGCCGCGGCAATAGCCCATTTCTGCCCGTCATCCATCACCGCCAGGACACTGGGTGGAATGGGGATTCCCCATTTGAGCGGCTCAAAATTGTAATTGCGGACCCATCCGCCAATTTTCGAATAAGTTTTGTCCGTCGCCTTGGGGTCCGGATCAAAATATAAATCTTCCCGCCAACGATCTGCCGGGACATCCGTAATAGAATAACGCGCTTCCTGAATATTCTTCCAAAATTCCGGTGCATCCACTGCATCCGGCATGATGGCCCCCAAACCGACCACTGCAACTGCTTTTGGATCGAACATGGTGTCTTACTCCTTTAAGTCTTGGTCACTTTCTTGGATCTTGGGTTGCTTTGCAGAAGTTAACATTTCACCCATCTGGAAAAACCAGCCCCTTGAAAACATCCACGGGAAGGATGGAATTCACTTGTTGATTGAAGCAGCCTGTAAATCTGACAGGCAATTTTTTCGGGTATAAAAGCTGCCGTTCACCAGGCACGGCTTAGAAATAACCTTTGGCGAGGTTACAAGCGTGAAAACACGCATTAACAAAAAGAGTTTCGCGAAAAGTTGTCATATTCTTTTCAGAATGGGTGGAAACTCGCGTGTTATACTCAAATTAAGGTCCGATCCGATGTGTTCATCCACCCAGGGAGGATTATCTTGAATTTCGAGTATCCGCCGCACGGCGAGCTTTTTAGCCTTTTTCGCCAACTTAAAACTCCCCCTGACATCCAACTTTATCTTGACGGTCTTCCTTACATTGGGGAAGAGCTAAACCGTTCTCCACTGCGGGTGATGCGGGACCGCCAGTGTCACTGCCTGGACGGCGCTTTGCTGGCAGCTCTGGCATTGGAGCAATTGGGATATCCTGCACGCATCCTCGACCTGGTGCCTGAGCCAGGAACCGATGATGATCATGTGTTGGCTATTTTCCAGGTTAACGGCTGCTATGGAGCAGTGGCGAAATCCAATTTTGTCGGACTGCGCTATCGCGAACCGGTCTATCGTTCACTGCGAGAGCTGGCAATGTCCTATTTTGAGGCGTTTTATAACGTCAAAGGGCAAAAAACGCTGCGCGCATACACACGTCCTTTAAATTTAGCCCGGTATGACCGCTTTGACTGGCAAGCAACCGAAATCGGTGTTGAAAAAGTGGTTAAAGCTCTTTACAGTCTAAAACCAATTGCTTTGATCAATGCAACCCAGACCGCCAGCCTTTCGCCCGTTGATAAACGGTCGTATGAGGCGGGCATGCTAGGGACGAATGCCGATGGATTGTATAAACCAGCTCAGGAGTGATCGGGGGAATGGCTGCATTATTTGTTGCATTAGGTAAACCAGTATGGACACGACGAATCACCATCCTGATGCTAATTATCCTGGCAATCGGTGGGATAGCGCTTATTTTATACACCACCGAAATTGGCCCATGGGCTTACTCCGATTCAACAGCTTATCTGAAAGTGGCTGAAAATATAGCGGCAGGGCGTGGAGTCGTTCTACAGGATGTACAGGGCAATTTCAATCTTTACACCTGGCATCCACCCCTCTTTTCTGCACTTCTCAGTATTCCTGCCGCATTAAATATCAACGTAGTGACCGCTGCCCGTTGGCTGAATGCCCTGCTGTTCGGTTTGACGATTTTCGTTACAGGCTGGGCGACTTACTGGTTTTCAAAATCCCTGTTACTGGGTGTAGGTACCAGCGGGTTGATCCTGTTTTCGCTCGATCCAGTTAAGGCATATTCAGGAGTAATGAGCGAGGGTTTGTTTATTCTCACTGGTTTCCTTGGCTTGTTTTTATTATCCATAGGTATTACACAACAAGCTCATCGCAGGAAATTCTTAATTTTCGGTGGAATTATGGTCGGGTTGGCAACATTAACCCGTTATATGGGAGTAGCTTTCATAGCTGCTGGCGGAATTCTTGTTTTTGCCATGACCTCGGGAGATCTTCGGCATAAAATCAACCAACTGGCTACGTTTCTACTCCCTGGGCTTCTGCTATCAGCGGTCTGGTTAGTGCCCACTTTTTTGACCACCCATTCAGTCGGCTACCGTAAATTTATTTTGATTGACCTGATCCGGATATCAGCATCTACATATATTCGCGAGGTCTATTCGGTGATTGGTTCGTGGCTGCCATTTTTCTACCGGGGAAACCACATCGTATCACCGGCATCCAAGGTTATTCTCGCCATGCTCATCGGTCTGGGGCTTATCCTGTTTACCGTCTACGTCATTCGGAAACGGAAAATGCCAATAAATACAAACGGATTGCTGATCTGGGCGGCAGCCCTGGTGCTCTTTATTATTTCATATATTGCGATTCACCTGGCATCCTATTTATTCTTGCAAGCTCGACCGGATATAAATGGCAGGTTATTGCTGCCAATTTTTATTGGGGCTGTGATGCTTTTGGCTGCAGTTTTCAGTTTTATCGGCCAGTCGCTTCCTCAACCATGGATATCCGGGCTGTGCTTTATCGCACTGGTATTGCTCAGCTTATGGTATTTTCACGGCAAGTTACAAGTATACTTATTCGAAATGAACCATTACGGCGAGGGCTATACCAGCAAACGCTGGAATGAAGATCCGATTTTCGATCAAATTGCAGCCCTGGATCCAAACCAACCTTTATGTTCGAATATCCCTGCCCTGGTTTTGTTTTACACCGGGCGTTTCCCGGATAATATCGAACAGGGCACGATGCCTATGACCTATTACCTTGACATTCCAGCCGACCACGGCCTGGTGCTGTTCAACTTTGAAGGTCGAACAGCACTCGGTGACGATTATGCTGGTGTCGTCAGCGCTGCCCGCGAGCGTTTCCGGTTATATTTTGAAGATAACGAGGGGATTGTGTTTCTCCCGCGATAACCTTAGAGTACCGTTTTACTCACCGCGATCCAGACGGATTAATTGCTTAATAGATTCAACCGCCACATGGATCATGGCATCGGGTGAAGCCTTTTTGGCCTTGAGCGTCTCGGTGTCGCTGCCGACCACGGTCAGCACAGCGCCGGCGCGCTTGCGGTAAATGCTGGAAAGGATGAAGATTGCTGAAGCTTCCATTTCAGAACAAATGGCGCCGCCTGCCACCCATGCCTTCCAGCGCGCCTTCAACTCATCGGCAATGGGCATTCGATCCGGCTCAATTTCCCCGTAAAAATTATCTTTGGTGTGCGAAACCCCCAGCTGGCAGCCGATGCCAAGCGTCCCGGCTGCTGCCACCAGCGCATTGACGACCGTCAAATCAGCCAAGGCCGGATATTCAAGGGGCAGGTATTGGCGGGTAGTGCCCTCATCCCGGATGGCGCCGGTGACAATCGCCACATCGCCCAGTTCCATCCCCGGCTGCATAGCTCCCGCGGTGCCGACTCGAATAAAGGTATCGGCTCCGACAGCAATGAGTTCCTCCACCGCTATCGCGGTCGAGGGGCAGCCCATGCCGGTTGACACCACAGAGACCTTCTCGCCTAGCAATTTGCCCGTATAAACCGTGTGTTCCCGGTTGGTAGAAACGAAATGCGGCTCATCCAGGAAAGCAGCTATTTTCTCAACCCGCCCAGGGTCACCGGGCAGCAAGACAAAGCGCCCCACATCTCCTGGTTTGACATGTACATGGTATTGCAGCTTATCGGTAGTGTTCATGGCATCCTTCTCCTGCCGGGTCATGGGGCGTGGGACCATTAATCCCCTCTGAAAAGTGGTGTTATTCGATTGGTACAAAAATCACAACCGGATTGACCGGCCGATCCTTATTTTAGCATCGACTGTTCAAACCGGTTGAAATTTTTCCCATCATAGGCAGGCAGAATTACAATGGGGTTCTGCCTTAAGGAACAAATTCATAAGCGCCAGCGTCCGGGGCGGTGCCGTAATAAGTCTCCCCCAAGGGTACACCCAGGTCGATTGCCGGCGAACCAGCTAACGGTCGGTAGTCATGGTTAGCACTATTTACAAAGGTTGGCACCGCGCTTAGGCTGTGCAGGTCGTATCCAGTCCATTGTTGAAATTCGGACAGTAACATCGTGTTGCCTTTGTTATACACATACGCAAGGCTATCCCCGCGAATGGCGGTGCTGCCGGGGTTATAAACCAGGTTATGATCAATTTCAACAGTTGAGGGGATCGCATTACCTATGGAATATACCCGGCCGTTAATCGCGATGTTGTTCACGATACGCAATCCTTCGATTGATGCTCCATATTGACCATCGAAATGGGTTAGGTAATAAACGTATTCATCCAGTCCGTCGAAGATGTTATGCGCAATCAAACTGTTGGAAGCACAGCGCAGGATCAACCCTTGTTGGCGGTTGCCGCGAAAAACGATGTTGCGGACAAAGGAGATCGACGAACAGGCTGCCTGGTCCTTCGTGCCGGTTTCCAGCACCGTTTCGTTATCCCAGATCACATTGCTGACCATGGCGACGTTACCGCCGGCGTACACCTCGAAAGCCGCACCTTCTGGATCTGCCTTGTCAATCGAGTGGTTATTCCATAAGCGGTTGCCAATCGCGGTCACCGGACCAGTAGTCCTGTAAAAAGTCACCCCGATCGCCCCGCGTCCGCTGTCCACTTTGCGGAAATTGTCGTGAATTTGGTTGCCTGCCAGCACTACGCCGCTGCTGCCGTAACGAATTTCGATGGCGTTGGCATTTCGAAACAGGTCGTTACCCTCTACCCGTACATCAGTAACATTCTTGGTAACCACGCCAAAACCCTGGTTATCATAGAAGGTGCTGCTGCGCACCGTCACATCCCGAGAGTCCTCGACATACACCCCCACCCCGTACTGTTTCCAGTTGTCATGAAAGGACAGTCCGTTAATACGGATGCCGCTGGAATTCATGATCTTAACTGTGTACGTGCTGCTGCCATCTGGAAAAATGCTTGGGTTTTCGTTGGGGTAAGCGGAGATGGTCAGGTTGGAGCGCTCAATAACGAATCCGGTGTAATCGCCTGCCCGGACATAAATTGTGGCACCGGAAGGTGCAGCGCCAATCGCATGCTGCAGCGTCCTCCACGGAGCGTTTAACGTGCCTGGATTTGAATCCGATCCGCTGGTTGCAACGTAAAAGCCGCTATCAGTCCGCATGATGAGCGGGATAAAGATCCTGTTTTGGCCCGTCGGTTGAGCTTGAAGGACTTGTGTCTGTACTACATTTCTATTAAAAGCGGATAACGCTGCAGAAGTTGGGCTGAACAAGGTGCTCAATAAGGTGAGCACGACCAGGAAGTTAATGTGAAATGACATGATGCGGTACCAATAATGTGCGGCTTCTACCCGGTTAGCAGCGATGATGAATGCAAGCCGTCACAGATTGATCCATTGTAACCATCTTTTCTGATGGCTCGCCTTTCAGTTTTGTCATGGAAAGCCAACTTCAGTTTTTACCGTACTCCTCGCGGACGATGGCGATAAACATTTTTGCCAGAAAAGATTGTCGCCGGTCTTTATGCGTCGCAGCTGCGATCTTGCGTTCAGGCGCTGCATCCGTTAGCGTCCGATAGCTGATTTTACCAGAGGTATCATTTACCGCCAGCGCTCTCGGCACCAGTGAGACGCCCAACCCGAGCGCAACGCAGCGCTGAACGGTGGAAAGTTGGGATGTGTGACAAACCACATTAACTTCCAAATTTTGCTGGTAGCAAAAAGACTGTACCTGCTCGCCCAGGCAGTGGACCTCACTCAAGGCGATAAAGGGAAAACTTTCCAGTTCTTTGACGTGCAGCGCTGCCCGATTGTTCAGCCCAGTCTCCACCGCCGAAGCTACCAGCAGTGGTTCGGTCATCAATTCTTCTGTCTGAATTTGCGAATTATGAATGGGCAGGCTGGTAATTCCAACGTCCAGCTTGCCGTCGACCAGGTCGCGCACCAGAACTTCGGTCAAATCTTCCTGTACGCGTAACTTGGCTTGCGGAAATTTACCGCTGAACCGTTGGATCGCTCGCGGCAGGACGAAGGGTGCAATGGTTGGAATAAATCCAACCGCCAGCGACCCGCGCCCACTGACCGTTTCCTGGTTGAGCTGATACTTGATTTCATTAATCTCAGACAGAATCGTGTTCGCATGCGGCAACAGTGTGCGCCCGGCAGCTGTCAGCACTACCCGACGGTGAAGGCGGTCAAACAACGGCTCGCCCAATTCCTGCTCAAGCTTCAAGATTTGCTGGCTTAAAGAAGGCTGAGTGACCAGACATTGTTCAGCAGCCCGGCTAAAGCTGCCTGTTTCAGCCACTGCGACAAAATATGTAAGTTGATGGATTTCCATAACGACCTCTAAGAACCAATTATAGATACAGCCTATGACTAGAATAGCGATCATATATTTTACATCTATATTACAATTGGATATAATGATTTCAAAGGTTAGTATTTTTATCAGAAAACGGGAGGGATTTGAGAAATGACCAAGAAACAACTGACCACTGCACATGGGCAGCCGATTGCCGATAACCAAAATTCACTGACCGCCGGTCCGCGCGGCCCGCTTTTAATTCAGGATTTCCAGCTGCTGGAAAAAATGGCAACTTTCAACCGCGAGCGCGTTCCGGAACGTGTGGTGCACGCCAAAGGCTCGGGCGCTTTCGGCGCCCTGACCATCACTCACGACATCACCCAATATACTAAAGCGAAGGTATTCGCCCATATCGGCAAACAGACCCCCATGCTGGTGCGTTTCTCCACCGTCGCCGGTGAACGTGGCGCAGCCGACGCAGAGCGCGACGTGCGTGGATTTGCCATGAAGTTTTACACTGAAGATGGAAACTGGGACCTGGTTGGAAACAACACCCCGGTATTTTTCGTCCGCGATGCGTACAAATTCAGTGATTTTATTCATACCCAGAAACGCGATCCAAAAACCAACATGCGCAGCGCCACCGCCATGTGGGACTTCTGGTCGCTATCCCCCGAAAGCTTACACCAGGTGACCATCCTGATGAGCGACCGTGGGCTACCTCAGGGTTACCGCTTTGTGCATGGTTTTGGCTCGCACACCTACAGCTTCATTAACGCTAATAACGAGCGTTTCTGGGTAAAGTTCCACTTCAAAACCCAGCAGGGCATCAAGAACTGGAGCAATGCCGAGGCAGCCCAGGTCGTTGGCCAGGACCGTGAATCTTCACAGAACGACCTGTTCAACGCCATTGAGCGCGGCGACTACCCGCGCTGGAAGTTAAAGATCCAGGTGATGCCCGAGGTTGAGGCTGAGACCTACGCCATCAATCCGTTTGACTTGACCAAGGTCTGGCCGCATGCCGATTACCCGCTAATCGATGTCGGCTACTTTGAACTCAACCGCAATCCCGAGAATTACTTCGCCGACATCGAACAAGCCTCTTTCGAGCCGTCCAACATCGTGCCGGGAATTGGGTTCTCGCCGGACAAGATGCTCCAGGCGCGCATCATGTCCTATGCGGACGCCCACCGCTACCGCATTGGGGTAAATTATGCCTCACTGCCAGTCAACCACCCACATGCCGAGGTCAACACCTATCACCGCGACGGTCATATGCGCTTTGACAGCAACTTCGGCGGTGCGGTCAACTACGAACCGAACAGTGTTGGCGGTCCAGTCGAAGACAAGCAATATGCTGAGCCGCCGCTCAAAGTATCCGGGGACGCCGACCGCTACGATCACCGCGTTGGCAATGATGATTACACCCAACCCGGCAACTTGTTCCGCCTGATGTCTGCCGACCAGAAGGAACAGCTATTCAGCAACGTCCACGATGCCATGCAAGGCGTCCCGGAACGAATTGTTGCCCGCCAGCTTGTGCACTTTTACAAAGCAGACCCAGCCTATGGTGCCGGGGTTGCTGCAAAAATGGGGATGGACATCAACCAGATCGTCCCGCTGACCAACCTCTCGTTAAAGGAACTCTTCGAGAAAACCTCCGAAGAGGGCTATCGAACGGAATTGGCGCATAACATTTAACTTGATTCGGACGTAAAGCCTGACGCCTGAAGAAATTGTGGACTTTCCAAAGTAGAAATACGCAGGAAGGTCCACTGTTTTTACCCCCCGTTTTTTCGGGCTAAAACCAGCCCTCACTCACAGGTTGCCTTGTGGGCATAATGGCGATCGTTTATAAAATTGGCTATGGAACGATCAAGCGGCTATATTCCCATGGCCAAAAACCCAATTAATGCTCCCCCGGCAATCAGCCAGGTGGAATTCAGCTTAAAACGCAGCAGCAAGACCAGGGCTGCCAGCGCGATGAAGATGGTCAGCGGATCTACCAGCGAGGCTCGTCCCAGGGTCCATGTCACTGCCGCAATCAGCCCGAGCGAAGCCGCATTGACCCCGTCCAGCAGACCACGCACCCAAACCGAATTACGAATTTTGGGAATCAGCGGATTGGAAAGGGCGACGAAAATAAAGGATGGTAAAAAGATTCCAAACGTCGCCAGCAGTGCGCCTTTGACTCCACCCAGCAGATAGCCAATGAAGGTAGCGGTGGTAAAGACCGGCCCTGGCGTTACCTGCCCGACTGCAACGGCGTCCAACAACTGTTGGCTGGTCAACCAGCCATACCTCACCACGAAGTCGGAATGCAAAAAAGCCAGCAGAACGTAGCCGCTGCCGTACAGGATCGCACCGATTTTCAAGAAAGTCAGAAACAACAACGGTAAACCAAAAGCGGTCGAGACCGCTGCCGGAAGCGTCAGCCATTTCAGGTTACCCACAATGGGAAGCAGCATCGCGCCGCCGACTCCCCTGGGCAAGCGCTGCAGGTTGCTGCCTGCCATCACCACCAAACCCCCGGCAAGCAGCAGGACCAGTTCGTTGACCCCGGCAAAGTACAACCCGACCACTGCCAGCCCGACGACTAACAGGAATGGACCTTTAATCGCCTTTTTCCCGAGCGTCCAAAGCGCCTGCAGAATGATGGCGATCACCACCGGTTTGATGCCGTACAACAGCCAGCCGGCCTGCGGGGTGGTGCCGTACTGGACGTAAACCCAGGCCAGCGCCATCACCATCCCGACCGCCGGCAGGATAAAACAGGCGCCGCCAAGAATCAATCCAGCCCAACCGGCACGCAAAAAGCCGATGTGGATCGCCATTTCAGTCGAGTTGGGTCCCGGAATCAGGTTAGTCGCCCCGACCAGATCGAGAAATTCCTCGTCGGTCAGCCATTTACGCCGTACCACCACCTCATTATGCATGATGGCAATATGCGCTGCTGGCCCGCCGAAAGCCGTAAAACCCAGCTTTAAGAACAGGAGCACGACCGCTCTAATTCGCTCGCCTTTGGATTCAGTCATGGATGG